>CAZXXV010000435.1:0-4197 GCA_964644725.1 uncultured bacterium | reverse complement strand
ATTCGGAGAAGGAGTCTTATGGCCTCCCGTGCCTCTCTTTCGCGAGCTACTGAAGCCTTCTTGCGGCAGATGGCCGCTGACGGTCGGACACCGATGTCAATTCACAGCTACCAGCGGCAACTCGCCTCCTTCGCACAAGCGGTCGGGGATGTTCCGTTACGCCGTCTCACACCCGATCACCTGAATGGCTACCTGACCTCACCAACGGTCCGGCTCCAGGTGGATGGCACGCCGAAGGCCACGAGCACCATCAACCGGGGCAAGTCGGTGATTCGCGCCTTCTTCCGGTGGTGTGAACTGACCGGCCTCATTGAGCGAAATCCGGCGGCTCACGTCCGGTTGGCCAGGCCCCCCTGCCTCTGTGACCCGTCACATGACGCGCGGGGAAGCGGGTCGGTTCCTCCGCACGATCAGACGAGCCCGAAATCCTCTCTCGGCGCGAGACCATGCTCTGTTCGCGACGTTGGTATGGACGGGAATCCGCCTGTCGGATGTCATTCATTTGCGAAGGAGCGATGTGGATCTTGGAAAGCGGCGACTCCTCCTGCGGCGAGCCAAAGGCGGCCGCCGTGAGGTACGGCACCTGCCCCCTCCCCTGAGACTGGTTCTATGGCGGTATCTGCGTGGCGGACCCATGGCGGGTGCCGGCGCTGATGAGCCCCTGTTCGCCTCCCGGCAGGGCCGCCCGCTGACCACACGGGGAGTCCAGTAGCGGTTTGCGCTCTGGCTCCGTCGGGCGCGGATCCAGAAGGCTCTCTCCGTTCATTCCCTTCGCCATACCTTCGGCACACTCCTCTACTAGGCCACCAGGGATCTCGTGCTGGTCAGTCGCGCGCTCGGGCACCGCGATGTGAAGAGCACACAACGCTACGTCCACCTGGACGATCGTGTGATCGCGCAGGCGGTCAGCAGGATGCGGTAAGACTTCGGGGCGGCAAGGAGACTCGGAAAAGGATGGATCAATGAGTATCAGCGAAGGATATCGCGAAGGGTACTGACTGCCACCAAAAGTTTGACGGGAATGTCGTACGCTTCGTAATGTCTGACCCTGAGCCACTGGGGACATCAGGCAAAGGCGCGGGGAAAAAGTCGGCGGGCGTTGTCCGTGGTGATGCGGGCGACATCGGCCGGAGACATGCCTTTGAGCTCCGCGATGGCCTGGCAGGCGATGGTTACGTTCATCGGCTCGTTCCGGACGCTGGGATCAGGGCCGAGCACGGGGGAGTCAGTCTCGAGAAGAATGCATTCCAAAGAGAGGAAACGGACCAGCTTCTGCTTTTGGGCCGAGCGTACCACGGACGGGGGGATCGAAAAGAAGTACCCCGCCTCTACCCCGTCCGCCGCGGCTCTCGCCTTGCCGTCAAAGGCGTGAAGCAGGACGTGCCGCGCGCCCTGCTCTCTCAGGAAGGCGATGCAGTGGCGGCCGGCCGAGCGCGAGTGGACGTTCAGGGGAAGTTCCAGCTCGTTGGACAGCGCCACAAACTTCCTCAGAATCTCTTCCTGGATTTTCCACTCCGCCTCTTCCTTCACCACCCAGTGATCCAGCCCGACCTCGCCCAGCGCAACCAGGCGATCGGCATGTCGTCGGATGAAATCCACGACTGCGTCCGCCGCGTTATGATCGAGGATCGTTGGATAGAGTCCAGCCGCAGGCTTCACCAGGGAGTGGCCGTCCGCCAGAGCGAGAGTTTGCTCTGCTTCTTCCAGAGTCTCTCCCACCGCGACGATGCCACGTACACCGGCCGCCTCCGCCCGCACCAGCACTTCCGGAAGGTCCCCGGCGAAGTCCGCTGAGGCGATGTGGGCATGAGCGTCGAACAATTCCACGTATCCCTCACACGCCGCCACTCAGACGGGGGATCTGAGCACCCATTCTCCCCTCTGCTCCCGCGCCCCCCTGCTCCCCCGCTCCCCTGCCCCCTCTCCGCTTCCCCATTTCTCCGGTTCCCCGTTTCGCAGTTTCCTAGCGTCCCAGCTTTCCAGCCAATTGCTCGGCGCGTTCCACCAAGCCTCGGATCTCGTCGAACCCCTTTTGCCAGAAAGCCGAGTCGTGGAAATCTACGCCCAGGGGTTTGAGCAGAGATTCGGGCGAATCGGATCCCCCCGCTTCCAGCAAGGAAATGTACCTGGGAACGAAGGCAGCTCCCTCCTCTTTGTACTGCCGATAGAGGGACAGCACCAGGAGCTCCCCGAACACGTAGCTGTAACAGTAGAACCGGGTGTGGATGAAGTGCGGGATGTAGGACCATCCCCACCGGTAGCCGTCCGTCATTTCTACCGCGTCCCCGTAGTACCGGCCGTTCGCCTCGATCCACGCCCGGCAGATCGCCTCTCCTGTGAGGCGTCCCTTTCTCCGCTGTTCGAAGACTGCCTGCTCGAACCGCGTGAGAACGTTCTGCCGGAACACCGTGGCGCAGGTATCCTCGATCTTTCCACAGATCAGTGCCAGCTGGACCTGGGGATCCTCCTGAACCCGGACCAGATGGTCGAAGACCAGGAACTCGCCGAACACCGAAGCCGTCTCGGCCGTGGTGAGCGGCGTATCGTAATTGAAGAGCGTCTGCTTCCGCGCGATCCAGCCGTGCAGCCCGTGGCCCAGCTCGTGTACGACCGTCATCACGTCCCGCAAGTTGTCGGTGTAATTGCAGAGGACGTATGGGTGCAGCACCGGGGCGGGCGAAGCGCAGAACGCCCCACCTCGCTTTCCCGGGCGCACCTCGGCGTCAATCCAGCGCCGCTCGAAGAATTGCCGGGCGATCTCCTGGAAACTGGGCGAGAAGGCGCCGAACGCCTCCAGGATCATCTCCCGGGCGCGATCGAAGGGACACGCCGGAAGAGCGTCGCTCACCGGGGCGTACTGGTCGAAGAGCGCCAGTTTCGGTAGGCCCAACAGCCGGACCTTGAGCCGGAAATACGCCTGGGCGACGCCGTAGTTTGCCTCGGTGACGGCCATCATCTGCTCGACGGCCCGCTCGTCGATCTCGTTGTCCAGGTGACGTTCCGCCATAGGATGGGGGAAGCGGCGCAGGCGGTCCATCGTCAGGTGATCCTGGATCAGGGTTTCGTATACAGAGGTCAGCACCAGCTCGTGCTTCGACAGGACGTCGAACAGCGTCTCGTAGGCGCGCCGGCGAACCTCCCGCTCCTTGTGGTGGACCAGGGCCAGGATCTCGCTCATGGTCAACGCCTCCGTCCTGCCATCACGCTCTAGGGGGAAACGGAGGCTGGTGGTCAGTTCAGTGAAGAGCCGCGCGAAGGCGCGTCGCCCGGTATTGTCGCGCTCATTCAGCAACCGCTCCTCCCCCTCGGAGAGCCGGTGGAGGCGGTATTGCCGCAGGCGCAGGAGGTAATGCCCGTACCCGACCAGGATCGGATGGCCCAGCAGGCGGTCGGCCACCTCGTCGGGCAGATCCATCCACTCGAGTTCGAAGAACAGGATCAGATTGCCGATGTCGGTTGCAGAGAGCTCGACTTTTTCCTTCAGGTCCCGGATTTCCGGCCGAGACGTATCCGCTGCGTACAAGAGGTCCGCGAAGGCGGCGACCCGCTTCAAGCTCCCGTCCAGTCCTTCCAGTTCCTGGATGGCGGCCAGGAGGTGCTCGGGCCCTGGCCCGCCGGCAACGGCGATCGTGCCCCGGTATCGCCCCGCGAAGGCCTCGGCGCGCTTGTGGCAGTCCACCAAGGTGGATTCGATTCGCGGGTCATCGTGGGAGGCAAACAGGTCGCCGAGATCCCAGCGGACGCCCGCCGCGCTGAACGTCTGTGTGGTCACGGTCGGCTCCTTGGATAATTGGTGGATGGCAAGAACGATGAGGCTCCGCCATTTTATGAGGCGAGATCACGAAAGGCAACCGTTCGCCGCAGCCCTGTTTTCCTGGCGGACCTGATCCTGCCCGGTCAATCCCAGCTTCCCCGATCAATCGGGCTTTCCAGTCCGCTGCCGAATCGCTGGGGCCTCAAGTATGTGACCCGCTTTCTCATTGATGTCAACAAACCCTATGGTACGATTCGGTCGCCTTGACCGCCTATCCACGGCTGAGGCGTTGCGACATCGACATTCCACTCCTGGATCAGGGGTTACCTTTTAGCCCGGATCAGTCGTGAAACCACTCGACACCCTCACCTCCAACCCTCTCCCGTCGAGGGCATATGCGCTAACTTTGAGGCAAAGTCGGTAGTTGCCGTTCGTGTTGAGCC
>CAZXXV010000434.1:0-4220 GCA_964644725.1 uncultured bacterium | reverse complement strand
CCGCAATTCTCTCCGGGCGAGGTGGCGGCGCCGGACGGATCTTCCAGGGCAAGGCCGCGGCTCTTTCCCGCCGAACCGATGCGCTTGCCCGCCTGCGTTCCTTTGTCTCGCCGGATGGGCCTGTCGCCGGTACACTCGATTGATCCTGGTTGGCGTGCGCCGCCCCGTGGCACGCGGGAATGGCTTACGCGCTGGCCCGAATGCGCGCCGCTCTCACGGCCGTCGCGCGCGGCTGACGCCACCCGGAGCGCGTTATCCCAAATAGCCGTCCCCAGTTCGAGCGGGTCCACCCGCTGCGACTCCCTGTTGCGTTGAAACCCCCCTCCTGTAACCCGAGACTTGAGTACCTGGAAAATCGTCTTGCGTGTGCATGATTTTCAAGGTACTGTCTCGCCATGAATTCCACCTACCTGCCAAGGCACCTCAGCGCACAACTGCGCGCCTATCTCCGGCAATTCCCGGTCGTGCTCCTTCTCGGCGCCCGCCAGGTGGGCAAGACGACCTTCCTGAAACACGAATTGAAGGGTTTCACACCGTTCGATCTCGAGGACGCGGGTACCGCAGAACGAATCGCATCGGATCCTACGCTTTTCCTGCGGGATCATCCAAACCGAGTCTGGTGCGACGAGACGCACCGGGTACCCGAACTCTTTCCTGCATTGCGGGTGACCGTGGACCGCGATCGCACGCCCGGGCGGTTCGTGCTCTCCGGATCGGCGACGGGGGCGATGGCCGGACGCGTCTCCGAGAGCCTAGCTGGACGGGCCGGTGTCCTCATCCTGGAACCATTCTCCGCTGCGGAGCGCCTTCGGAGAAGGCCCTGGCACTTCCTGGAGAAGATTCTGCAGGCCACCGACGCCTCCGCGGCTCTCCGTGCGGTGGGCAATCGGGAGGGGATCGGACACGACGACCTGCAGTCGACATGGTTCATCGGCGGGTTCCCTGAGCCGGCCATGCTGCGCGACTCGACGGCCGCACGGCGTTGGTTCGACGCCTACATCCGCTTGGTCAGCGAGCGCGACCTCGGGGAACTCCACCGTGAACTCCGGCCCCCCCTCGTGATGCGCCTGCTCCGAATGCTGGCAGCCCGGCACGGGCAGATGGTGAATTTGGCTTCCCTGGCCACCGACTTCGGGCTTGCCGTCTCCAAGATCAGGGCATTCTTGGAGCTGCTCGAAGGCGCCTTTCTCTGGAAGCGGGTGGAAGCCTACGCCGCGAACGTAGGCAAGCGGCTCACCCGATCACCCAGAGGATGGATCACGGACTCGGGACTGCTGCATAGCCTCTTGGGGATTCGTACGCCGCGCGATCTCCTGGTCCATCCCTTGGTGGGGGCAAGTTGGGAAGGATGGGTATTTGAACAGCTCTCCGCTCAGGTGTCACTCTTGGATGGCGCCCCGGGCCTTTCCTATTGGCGCACCCATGCGGGTGCGGAGGTGGACATCGTGATCGAGTCAGGCAACCGCCTCATCCCTGTTGAGGTGAAACGCGGCACCCGGGTCGGGCCCTATGATCTGCGCGGGCTGAACTCCTTCCTTGGGGCCTTCCAGGATCGGGCGCCTTTCGGCGTGGTTCTCTACGGCGGCGATGACCTCGCCCGACCCTCCGAGCGGATAGTCTTGGTGCCCATCACCAAGGCTCTGTGAAGTCCCCAATCCGGAGCAAGCGCGAGAATGCCCGCGCGCACGCCTATTTCCAATTCTGTTGATCCTCTCCGGGTCTCGCAGCCGGTTCACTCGGGCGGATAGACGGCATCGGGGGCGGGGCGGCTCTTGCGCCGGAAGATTTCGTAGATGACGCCGAGGGTCGGCTCGGTGTCGAGGTAGTAGAACTCCCCGTCCCCCAGCTTCCCGCTCATGAGGACCCCGATGCCTCGCTTCTCGAAGGCGGCCAGGACCTCCTCGATGTTCTCGACCTTCGACTGAATGTGGTGAAGGCCCTCGCCTCTGGCCGCCAGGTGCTCCACGTAGATGCTCGGCCCTTCGAGGGGCTGGATCAGCTCGAGCTGGACCGGGCCAGCCTGGGCAAGCGCGAGTTGCATCGAGTACTCCACCGGCTTCCCCCGAACCATCGTCTCGCGCAGCGCTGGCGGGGCGTATGTGTAGATCCTCCAGGGGCCGATGCCTAGCAGTTTCCAGTAGGTCTCCATGGACTTCTGGAGATCCCGCACCACGAGCCCCACCTGCAGGACGTCCCCCAGCCGGATCGGCTGGCCAACCAGTGCATTGATGTCCATCAGGCCTCCGGAGGAATGCATGCTGGTGCTGTCTCTACTTTGGCCGCTCGTCTCTGGAGACACCGCCTCTGATGGCAGCATCTCGCAGCCAATTAGCCATGTCAAGGAATGAGTCGGGCGGGATTGATTGCGGTGCGCTTCAAGCGCCAGGAAGGGCGGTCTGCAGGCAATCGGCGGTAAGACCCTGGAAGGTACAATCATACTTATCGAGCATCGTCCCCTCTAACTCTGATATCCCCTCGCGGGGAGACGGGGGGTGAGGAGAGGCACGGCGCGAGAATCTGGCGCGAGCAATTGCACTTGTATCAGTACCGTGAGGGTCGCTTCCCCATGGGTGGGACGAGGCTCAGGCCGCCATCCGTCAAGAGGGAGGCTCCTGTAATCCAGGAAGCCTCATCCGAACACAGGAAGACAGCGGCGCCCACCAAGTCCTCCGGCTGGCCAATGCGCCCGAGCGGGATGGTCTCGATGCGCATCCGGCGGTTCTCCGGATCTTGCATGGCCTTGCGAGTCAACTCCGTCTCGATTGAGGCCGGCCGGATCTCATTGACACGGATTCGGTAGCGGGCGAGTTCCAGGGCCATGGAGCGTGTGAACATGGACACGGCGGCCTTGCTCGCTGTGTAGTGCGCGACGTTGAAGAGCGGTGCCTCGGCGTTGAGGGAGGAGACGTTCAGGATCGCCCCGCCAGTGCCACGGGAGACCATGATCTTCCCCACAGCTTGGGAGACATAGACGAGGCCGAACACGTTGATCTCAAAGAGCCGCCGGAGGTCGGCGCTGGGGACCTCCAGGAAGGGCGCCGAAGCGATCACGCCGGCGCTGTTGATCAGGATGTCGATGGTCCCGAAGCCCTGCGCGATGCGGTCCACCGTGGATCCGACGGATGCCTGGTCGCTGACACTGCCAGGATACACCTCCGCCTGCCGTCCCAGGCCACGGATCTCGTCAGCAACCTTGAGGGCGGGCTCTTCGTTGATATCCATGATGGCAACATGGGCACCCTCGTGCGCAAGTTTGAGGGCGATGGCCCTCCCGATGCCCGACGCCGCTCCCGTGACGACGGCAATCCTGTCCTTTACTCTCATGCCGGTCCTCCTGGGGCCTCTCCAGCCAACTCCAAGAGTCGACGCAGAGCCATCTGCCTTGCCCGAAACCAGACGACGCCCTCTCTCTTCCCTTCATTCTCCCGCGGCGCCGGCTCATCCGAGGCTCTACGGAGAAGCCGAATGGGGACCGCCCTCTCCGAGACATCCACGGCACAAGCCTCTGGGGGCACCGCAGCACCCGCGGTTCAGGCGGGCAACCCGGGCAGGTGGGTGAGAGGAACCTGGGCGATAGTCAAGATCGAACGGCCGGCTACCTGCGTGCTATAGGTGGGTGATAGGAATTTGCTTTTTGGTCCCGCCCGCGGCCCGGCCCACCGTGGGCTCGGGCGAGGCGTCCGCCAGGCTAGCCCGCCCTGCCCGCGAATGCCGCAGAGCATGTCGCGGCTCTACCGGCGTTGTCAAGCGCAAACCATAGGGTGCGAGGTACCAATGGCGCAGGCCGGTGCGGAGGCCTGGCGCGTCCACATCGCACCGGTCGGACACCAAGAGATTCGATGGTCATTCGCTCGATCCCTCGCACCATGACGTGGTGGAGAGTGTCGGGTGTGTCTAAGCGGGCCTGGCGAAGCATCGGCGCCTCGCGCCAGCAGAAGGCGACCAAGACTGGAACGTACCACGGGGCTTCGCATCGTACCCCGGGACCCCAGTCTGGCATTCCAGGCAGGAGAAGGGGCCGTCCCCCGCAGCCGCGGTGACCGTCATCTGCCGCCCCCGCACATCGAGGTCCACACTCGCCACCGTCCAGGGGGGGTGGGGCCCAGGACCGCCCGGTAGAGCTCGACGTCGCGCATGCGCCAGCCCTCCTTTCCGGGGCCGGAGCATACTGTGCGGTGCGTAAGATAGGCGACAGGTCACCTGGGACCGCACAGTCCGGG
>CAZXXV010000433.1:0-4223 GCA_964644725.1 uncultured bacterium | reverse complement strand
CGATTCCCCTTGACCTGGCTGCCGATGATGGCCCCAGCCGCGGCACCGGTGCCGGCGCCGACCAGGGCTCCCTTCTGGGCGCCGGACATCTCGGCACAGGCCGGCAGGACCAGGGCCGCAACCAGAAGCAACGCAAGTCTTTTCATACCCTTGCCCTCCAATTACTGTGGGTTACTTCCTATCCCATGTAACTCTTGTAACAGACGGACTCGGCCAAGTCAATACTCAGGAATCTCGAAGCTTCGCTCCACGACTCGGAAAATTGGACGCCAGGACCGTCCGACTATTCAAAGCACGTCTCTACGTTATTATACGCTTTTATCTTGCTTTAAGTTTCACCACATTCGGTATTCCGGTGCGACACCCCCATCTGGCCAGTGCAGCTGGGTCAGCTCACATGGGCACGGCATCTGGGGTCCCCACCGTATCGCGGTTCGCTGCGGATCGTGGCCCGCATCTCATGGCGGTGGCCCGGGGGCAACGTGACCGCATGGTCGGCGGCGTTACAGGTCTCGATGCAAAGCATCTGCGGCCATTCATCGTCGCCGAAGTCGGGCATGGCCTGGGCCTTGGCGACCCAGGGATTCCAGACCACCGTCACATCGGAGCCGCCCTTCTCCACCACCAGCCGCCGGCCTCCCGCGGGATCGTCAACAACACAAGTTGTCTGCGTGTTGAGATAGACACGATCCGTCTCGCCCGTGATGCGTATGGGGTCGGGACCTTGCGTCTTCCGCCTCATCCCGTCCGTCTTGTCAAGGTAGTCCGCGCCCGCCAGCCCAGCGATCGAGACCCGGCGCACGTCGCTGACAGCCAGGTACGTGTGCAGCGCCTCCTCGAAAGTGATGGCCCCGTCGGAGGTGTTGCGCACTTCGAGGAAAAGCCCCAGCGTCCCACCCACGCCGACGCGGTACCGGAGCTCGTAGCTATGGGGCCAGCTTGGATGCGTAGCCTGCGAGGAATCGAGCCGGAGCACGAGCGTCACGGACCCGTCAGCAGCCTGGGTGGCCGACTCCATGCGCCACTCCGCCAGACGCGCGAAACCGTGCGCAGGCGCGGATGGATCGCTCGCCCGGGGCCCGAACCAGGGGAGCACGATCGGCACCCCTCCGCGAATGGGTTTGCCGGGCTCGAACCAGGAGTGAGCGCTCATGAACAGGACGGGCCGCTCGCCCTGCGGCTGATAGTGCGTCACGTGGGCCCCATGGAGATAGACCTGCGCCCCCGCCTGCGGCGTGGCGACAACCGCCCGAATTAACCCCTTCGGCCCCGCCTCGAACCTCAGTACGCCAGGAATCTCATACCGGTCTTGAAGCTGTTTGAGCGCGCCAGGATCGGTCATCGTGGCCCTCTTGGATGCGTGGGTTCCGCCTATCGGCCCAGGCGGCGGAGACGTTTCCTGTATCGCTGGATGTTGAAAACCTTGCCCTCCTTCAGTACAGGAAACATGACCTCAAACATCTCGGCGGCGATATGGTGAATTGCCTGGTGGCGGTCTATGCCGCTCCCTCGCAATCGCTGAAGGGCCTGAGCGGCCTCAGGGGGATCGTTCGTCTCCAGTTGCGCTTCGATCATGGCATGGGCCGCAATGTGGAGGAAGGGGTTTACACCCTCGACCTCGTAATTGGCCGCCTCCACCACGTCACTGAACTCCCAGGCATTATGATACTCCGGATGAGCCTGCATGGCGTCCGCAAACCGCTTCTCCTCGGCGGCGAGGGCTCTCCCTTCCTTCGCTGCCTCCCAGATCCGGTGAAAGTTCTCCCGACTGGCCTGTCGGAACTGATCGAATTGACTCACAAGGCCCCTCCTTTCCTTTCCGGCTAGGAAGCTGGGGGGCTAGGAGGCCCGGAAGTTTCGAGCCCCTTGGCGTCTTGGCGGGTAAATCCGGCTCGACTCAGTCACCCTCGAACCGCAACTCCCGTGTCATCAGTTGCACGACCGCCTCGCGGGGGTCCTGGCCCTCGAACAGCACCCGGTGCACGGCGCGGCAGATCGGCATCTCGATCCCGTGGCGCTCCGCCAGCGCTACGGTGGAGCGGCAGGTGTTCACCCCCTCTGCTACCGCCCCCAAACTGGCCAGGATGTCGTCCAGCCGCAATCCTTTGGCCAGCCCCAGTCCCACACGACGGTTCCGCGAGAGATCGCCGGTGCAGGTGAGGATCAGATCGCCCATGCCTGCCAGGCCTGCGAACGTGGCCGCCTGCGCGCCCATGGCCACGCCCAGCCGCGTGATCTCGGCCAGCCCCCGGGTGATGAGGGCCGCCCGCGCATTGGGCCCGAGATTCAGGCCATCCACGACGCCGGCGGCGATGGCGATGACATTCTTCACCCCACCGCCCAGCTCGACTCCCAAGGGGTCGGTGGCGGCATAGACACGCAGGGCATTCCCGCTGACCGCCCGCTGGACTGCGCGCGCCACCTCCGCATCCTCGGCCGCGGCTACGATGGCCGTCGGGCGCCCGACCACGACTTCCCGGGCAAAACTGGGGCCCGACAGCACTGCCAGACGTGGGTGATGGACGGGCGGCAGCACCTCGCGCATGATCCGAGACATCGTGCAGAGGCTTCGTACCTCGATCCCTTTCGTCGCGCTCACCACTAGGGCCCACGGATCAAGATGAGCCCAGGCCTGCTCCAGGACCCCGCGAAACGCGTGGGACGGCACGACGAAGATGATCAGGCGCTGCCCGGTCAGCGCGGTTTCAAGCGAAGGCATAGGTTGGACCGCGGGGGGAATTCGCACGCCGGGAAGATAGGAGGCATTCTCCCGCGTCCGCTCCATCTCGGCCGCCAGCGCTGCCTCAAAGACCCAGAGGGACACACGTGCATACCGCTCGGCCAGGATCACGGCCAGGGCGGTCCCCCAGGCTCCTGCCCCGATGACCGCCACGGATTCCTGGGGCGCCTGTCGGTCTTCCCTCATGAATCCTGCGCCCCGTTTCCCCCGTTGCCGGCAGAATCCACCTGGTAATCCTCCAGGTCAATGCTGAGGCCCAGAAGCTCCGGGTCGTCCACGTCCAGCCCGTATTTCTCCAAGACGTTCAGGATCAGGGCCTTGGCTAGGTCGCCCACCGCTGGATTGCGAAGCAGTGCGATCAATGGTTCCATCGGACGGGGCTCCCCCCAGGCCTTCAGCGCTTGCGTCGCCACGGCCAGGAGCGTCTCGTCCTCATCCGTGAACTGCTCCAGGATGACGGGGATCGCCGTCTCGCCGATGGCCAGGAGGTGCTCGACCTCGACATCCACTTCGGCGTTGGTCAAGTCCCGGCCTCGTAGCTCTTCAAACCTTTCGCGGATCTGCTCTCGCACACGCTTTTGCTCGGCACTGTCCATGCCCACCTCACGTCATTTTTGATTTTCGATTGATGATTTGAGATTGAAAATCCCCAATCGCAAATCGGCAATCACAAATCTATTCGGACTACAGGATGCTGATCTCGGCCTGGCGCGCCCAGTCGCCGCCGCCATCAGCAGCCCGGTACACCTTCCCCTCAGCCAGGAAGATTCGATCACGATCGATCTTCTCGTCCACAGCCAGGAAGTCATAGATGCTCAGCGTCCGGACGTCCGGCAGATCCTCCAGATCCCGAGTCGTTACTTTCTGTGCGGCTTTGAGGCGAACAAATTTCGTGTCAGATGTCACGAAGCCCATACTGGCACCAAACGTGAGGAGACGGGAGGGAACACCATTGCAGATCACAGACGGCCATGTGCGTCTGCCTGCGATCATGTGCGGGACCTACCGTTCGGATGGTAGGCGACTATATGAAGCGTCTGGTGTGATTTGCCATGTGCCCCCGGGGTGAACCCGAGGGCACCCAACGCACCTCGTCGAGAATCCCGGCGGTCTCATTGGTCATTGGACATTGAGAATTGGTCATTGTGTGGTCCGCCGACGGCGGACCGGACTAGACCTCTCAGCCACCTCCGTCGAATCCGATGGTGACCTTGCTGCCCTCCACGATCACCGGGACGGTACGCCCACCCTTGGAGTACTGAAGCATCTGCTTCATCCCCGCCGGATCCTTGGTGACGTTGATGTACTGGAAGGCGATCTTCCGTTTGCCGCAGTCCTCACGGGCGGCCGTGGTGTAGGCTCAGGTGTCCTTGCCGAAGATCAACGCTTTGTCAGGCATCCGCGCACGCTCCCTGTGTGGGGTCTTCTGACCTCAGAGTGTGTGAAAATATCGGTGAATCAGCGCCGTTCGGCTGAGCTCACG
>CAZXXV010000432.1:0-4223 GCA_964644725.1 uncultured bacterium | reverse complement strand
CTCAATCCTTCTTCTACGCCTTCCGGGCAGCCTTCTCCTTGTAGAAGAGCATGACCAGGACGTCATCAGCGTTGGTCGTGTGGTTGTGGAAGATCTGCACGGTCTCGTCCTGGACCTCGACACGCGGATGCTCGGCCAGCCAGGCGTTCATGGCCGCAGCCAGTTCCTGGTATCGCGCCACCGGTTCCACGAAAATCTGAACGTTCATTCCCTCTCCTCCTTCTGCCCGCTGTGGGGCAACAGAGAATGCATGATCCTGCGTCAGAGGATAAGGCCACCCGACGCTTCGAGAGTAGTTTAACATGCCGTCGCGGGCCGCGACACAGGAAAGAGAGGTCGCTTGGTGGTGGCGCGGGAATTCGACGCTACCGGATGAGCGCCCGGACCTTGGCAGAGGACTGGGGGGTCGCACTCGAGGCCACGACTGCGTGGCGCTGCGTTGCGTGAGCAAGCAGCTCCGACACCGTGACGAGGCGGTAGCCCTGATCGTGCAAGCTCTTCAGAAGGTGGGGCAGGGCCTCGTGGGGCCGATCCGCCTGACGGTGCGTGTTGAGGTGCATGAGGATGATCCCGCCGTTCAGCGCGCCGGGGCGTCCTCCGCCGAACTCCAGGATGCGGGTCACGATCTCCTCGCGGCTACGATAGATCCGGGACGAGGTGTCCGCAACCCAGTCGCGCGTGTCCAGGTCCTCGGCCGCGCCCGCCCTCCGGGTCCAGCCGATGTGGCGGTAGCCTCCGTCCGCCGCCCACGCGCGGATCTCGCCGTTGTGCTCGCCGTACGGCGCCCGCCAGTACGGTGCCATGGACCGACCCGTCAGGGCACAAAAGCTGGCCTCGGCTCGGCGAAGCTCACCCAGGACGACCTCCCGCGTCACGCCGGGAAGCGTCTCGTGGCGGCGATTTTGAGCGTAGGTGGTCAGGTAGGGATGGGTGTCCAGATGGTTGCCGATCTCGTGGCCATCGGCGACCATGCGTCGAACCAGATCCGGGAACACGCGGATGAACCGCCCGCCCAAGAACAGGGTCGCGCGCGCACCCCGGGCTTGGAGGAAGTCCAGGATCTCTCCGGCCACGTTGGCCCCGTCGTGGCCGTCGAAGGTGAAGGCGATCTCTGGCATCGACCGGTTGCCCCGGGCGAAATCCTCCGCCGAGGCCGGAGGGACGTATTGCGGGACGGGAGCGATCGAGGAGGGAGCGGGAATGACAAGGGTGGCCCGGACGGCGGGGGCCGTCGAGAGGGCTGGCGCCATCGCCCGGATCTCGGGGGAACGCCCACCCGCGGCCGGCCAGGCAACGAGGATGAGGAGGAGACCTGTGGCGGCGCATCGTGGCCGGGACCCGTTCCCCCAAAGTCGGGCCACGGGCGTAAAGACCCAGGGCCGCTGCTCTGCGCGCCGGCAGGCCTGCAGAAGCCGGTCCAGTCGCCACCGGAGAAACACAACGCGCAAACCGATCAGGACCAGGCGAACGCGGCGAGGGAGGTCGCGACCGTCCTGGCAGAACTCACGCACAGCCTCCGTCCAGTGAATGCCGTCGCCCGACCGCCGATGCCGGCGGCTGCCCAGTGCCCGCATCCGCCCTCCGAACAGCCCCGGGGAGTGGACGCCCCGCTCAGCCATCGCCGGCAACTTCCACGATGTAGCCGCGTCGGAGCATCCAGGCCGCCTCGGCCACGGAGATCTGCTCGACCACGTCTAGCGAGACGCCGGCCGCCTCGGCGACCTCTTCCACCTCCTGGGCCGGGTCCAGCCGGGCCGTCGGCGCCTCCTCCGACGCGCGCTGCCGGTGATGGTACACCGCGGCCATGACCCGATCCACCGTCGCCCGGTCCAGCTCGGTGGCGAGGCAGATCTCGTGGTGCAGCTTGTCGATCATGACGTACAGGTCCAAGATTATGTGGCGCACCTCTCCCCCGCAGGCCTCGCAGAACCAGAGGACGGGGTGGCCCACCTCGGGACAACCCACCGGGGGGACGGCGTCCGTGTCCCAGACGGCCTCGCCCCCGCACGCCGTGCACTGGAGAAGGAAATCGGGAGGCATCGGTTCCGATCGCAGCGAACAGGCACCCGCTCTGCGGAGTCTGGTCAGGTCGTCCCTCCGAAGTCAAGGCTATCGGCTGGACTCGCGCAGGAACACCCACAACAGGGCCGCCGCGGCCGCCGCCAGGGCCGCACCCGTGCCGAAAGCAACGGGCGCACCGAACACCTGCCAGAGCCATCCGGTCAGCAGGCTGGCGGGGAGCGCCGTGATCCCAATGGCGGTGTGGTACACGCCATAGGCGCTGGCGCGCGCCTCCACCGGGGTGAGATCGGCGACCAAGGCTTTCTCTACGCCCTCGGTGAGGCCAAAGTACAGGCCATACACCAGGAAGAGCCCCCAGACCTGCCACGCGCTTCCCGCGACGGCGAACCCCGCATAGACCACCGCGTACACCAGCCATCCAGCGACGATCGCTCTTCGCCGGCCGATGTGATCGGACAGGATTCCGGCGCCGAGTGAACTCGTGGACTTCACGACGTGGAGCGCCGCCCACAAGAGCGGGACGGCCACCTCGGGGACACCCGCCTCCCGCGCCCGCAGGAGCAGGAAGGCGTCGCTGCTGTTTCCCAGCGTGAAGAGCGTCACGATGCAGAGGAAGCCCTTGAACCGCGAATCGTACGGCCGGAGCGTGAGGAGGGGGAGGCGCGCGGGTGGCCCCTGAGCGGGGACCTCTCGCACGGTGGCGACGAGCACGGCCACGCAGAGGGCCGCGGGGATGCTGGCCAACCAGAAGATCGCCCGGTAGTTTCCTCCAACCAGGGGCAGGAGGAGGAAGGCCAAGACCGGTCCTGCCACGGCGCCGAGATGGTCCATGGCGCGATGAAACCCGAAGGCGGCGCCCCGAGCATTCGCCGGGGTAGAATCGGCGATCAGCGCATCCCGGGGCGAGGTCCGGATGCCTTTCCCGATCCGATCCAGGAACCGGATTCCCAGGACGTGGCTCGGGAGGAGGGCCATAGCCATCAGGGGGCGGGTGAGAGAGGAGAGCCCGTACCCCCAGATCACGAGCGCCTTGCGCCGGCGGAGACGATCCGAGAGCCAGCCCGAGACCAGCTTCAGCAGACTGGCCGTGGTCTCTGCCACCCCCTCTACGAGGCCGACGAAAGCCGTGCCGGCCCCCAGGGTCCGGGTGAGAAACAGAGGCAGGAGCGGATACACCATTTCCGTGCTGGCATCCGTGAGGAGGGAGACCATCCCGAGCGCCCGAACGTTTGGCGTGATGGCGGCCCCGAGACCCCACCCTTTCGCCAGCGTGATCGGTTGGGCCGGATCAGTCTGGCGCGTCCTCATGGCCGCCTCTGAACTGCCGCCAGCCGGAGCATTGTCCTTCCCGCGCACGGCACACGCCGCACACGATCGGAGTCTACCCCACTCCAACGCGGGGTCAAGTGGTTTCGGCCCGCCTCGATTCGTTTTCCGCGTGTGTGGAACGACCAAGCCCGGGACAATCTTTCCGCTCCCTATTGTGCGCATGTGGTAGCCGTGCTGACGCTCAGGGGCCCATCACCCAAGGTTGGAGGAGAGACCGGGCCGCCGCTGAAGGGCTGCGGCTGCGGGTCCCGCGCCCGCTATCTCCGGAATTACCGTTGCTTTTGCCTGGATGATGGCAAGTGTCGGGTCATCAGGGAGGCGCGTCGAAGGTCCCCCCTGGGGGACGCTCGGTCCTGGGTTTTAAACGCCCCAGCGAGTAACCTCGAGGCGCCTCGTTGGCTTTCCGGAGTGCGCGTTGACTTTCCGTCACGCATCCACTGTGAAGACACATTCGGCGGTCCGAGGGGACTTGTGGGCCGATCTAGGAGGCTTGGGTCCGTCGCAAGGTTCACAGCTCTATCAGAGAGGGCCTCCAGGATTTACATGGCATCCCTCCTCCCGCAGGAGCCCCGAATGAGAACCCACGGCAGTCCGTCGGGAGGACCTTTTCCTATCCCGAACGGTCGGCTGGTGATGTGGTTGCTCAGCGGGTTAATCGCGCACGGTTATGCCAGGGAGCATTTCAAAATCAACGAGTTAGATGGCCTCAAATACTGTTTGAGATAAATCTTGGGCATTGGACCTAAAGTGGGTTTTCGGGCGCTTGTGCCTTACACCCGACCTGCCACGCATTCTCAAAGAGTGGGCGCGTCATTCCAATCGCGGCCGTCCTCATGCGAGTCTCGGACTGGGACTTCCCGATCCTCCCGCTG
>CAZXXV010000431.1:0-4233 GCA_964644725.1 uncultured bacterium | reverse complement strand
CGTCGCCCGCCCCAACCTCATTTCGGCTGAGGCCATCGTTCGCTGCGCCGTGGAGTACAACGCCCCCATCGTCACCAGCACCTACAACGAGCCGCTGATCACCAGCGAGTGGGCGGTAGCGGTATTCAAGCTGGCGAAGGCGCGCGGCCTCAAGACCGCCTACGTCAGCAACGGGAACGCAACGCCCGAGGTCCTGGACTACCTCCGGCCGTGGCTGGACCTGTACAAGGTGGATCTCAAGGGGTTCAACGACAAGAACTACCGGAAGCTGGGCGGGCAACTCCAGACCGTCCTGGATACGATCAGGCTCCTCGTCCAGAAAGGCTTCTGGGTCGAGGTCGTGACCCTGGTCGTCCCGGGATTCAACGACGGCGACGAGGAGTTCCGGGACATCGCCCGATTCCTGGCTGGCGTCTCGCGAGATATCCCGTGGCACGTGACCGCCTTCCACCCCGATTATAGGATGGCGGACCGGGGCTGGACGCCGGCCAAGGCGCTGATGCGCGCGGCAGAGATCGGCCAGGCGGAGGGCCTCAACTTCGTGTACGCCGGCAACATCCCCGGGCGGACCGGCTCGCTGGAAAATACGTACTGCCCGACCTGCAAAGCGCACCTCATCGAACGGGTCGGCTTCCAGGTCCGGGCCAACCGCCTCGGTCGTGACGGTGCCTGCCCCAAGTGCCGCACCCACATCCCGGGCGTCTGGTCCTGACGCGCACTTCCATTCCTTTCCTCCCGTGCGGGTCTTTGCCGAAATCGAATAATGGGCTAGAATTCGCCACCTCGCGCCTGGACCATCTCCCGCAGGACCAGAGCGAGGCAGGATCACATAGAGGAGACCCCATGGCTATCACACCAAGGATTCTCGCCTTTGCCGGCAGCACGCGCACGGATTCCTACAACAAGCGTCTGGTGAAGATTGCCGCCGCCGGCGCCCGGGCCGCGGGTGTCGAGGTGACGCTGATCGACTTGCGGGACTTCCCCTTGCCCATCTTTGACGGGGACCTGGAGGCTCGGGACGGCCTGCCTGCCAATGGAAGAAAGCTCAAGGATCTCTTCCTGGCGCACCATGGATTGTTGATCTCTGCGCCGGAGTACAACAGTTCCATCACGGCCGTGCTGAAGAACACAATTGACTGGGTCTCGCGCCCTGTTCCGGACGAGGCGCCCCTGGCATGCTTCGACGGCAAGGTGGCGTGCCTCATGAGCGCATCCCCCGGTGCGCTCGGTGGCCTGCGCGGCCTGGTTCATGTTCGCGCAATCCTGGGGAACATCAAGGTGCTCGTCCTGCCGGACCAGATCGCCATTTCCAAAGCCAACGAGGCCTTCAATCCCGAAGGGTCCCTCAAGGATCCAAAGCAACAGGCGGCGGTGGAGGGGTTGGGCGCACAACTCGCGCGGGTGATCACAAAGCTCCACTCCGAGTGACCGCCGATCGGCGCGGCGGCCCGCCGCGGATAACGAAGGGGTTCGTGCCGGGCTCAGGGACTGGTTTCGTGGAGGCGGGAAGTTCGCTCACTCTTCCGGAGGCAGAGAAGGGGGACAGACGATGCTGAAAGAATTCAAAGAGTTTGCCATGCGAGGGAACGTGCTGGACATGGCGATCGGGATCATCATGGGCGCGGCCTTCGGGAAGATCGTGACCTCGTTCGTCAGTGATGTCCTGATGCCGCCCATGGGCCTCATCCTTGGCAAGGTGGACTTCTCCAGCCTGTTCATCAATCTGTCGGGGAAGTCCTACGCCTCCCTGGCGGAGGCCAAAGCCGCTGGGGCAGCCACCCTCAATGTCGGTCTGTTCATCAACACCGTCATTGACTTCGTTCTCGTGGCATTTGCCATCTTCCTGCTGGTGAAGCAGGTGAATCGGCTGAAGCGTCAGCCGGAAGCAGTGCCGGCCGCGCTGACGACGAAGGAATGCGTGTACTGCCTGTCCACTGTCCCGATCAAGGCCACTCGGTGCCCCCACTGCACGTCTGAACTGAAGGCTGCGTAGGGAGCAGGAGGAACTACATTGCAGGTGTACTTGGTACAGCACGGCGAGGCCAAGCCTGAAGCTCAGGATCCCACTCGACCCCTGACCGATCGCGGACGAGAGGAAGTCCAGCGAGTGGCCCAGCACGCCGCGGCGCTGGGACTTCGGATCGCGGAGATCCGTCATTCAGGGAAGCTTCGTGCTCGGCAGACGGCGGAAATCCTTGCGGGAACCCTCTCCCCCTTGCATGGCATCCGCGAGCTGGACGGACTGGCACCCGGGGACGACCCGGGGAGGGCGAAGGCCGAGATCGAAGCGGCCCGCGAGCCGTTGATGCTCGTCGGGCACCTTCCCCATCTCAGCCGCCTGGCGTCACTGCTCTTGGTGGGAGATCCCGGCCGGGAGATCATCCGGTTTCGGAATGGCGCGATTGTCTGTCTCGTCCAGGCAGAGGGCCGCTGGCTGCTCCAGTGGGTCCTTACTCCAGAGCTTGCCAGCGTCCGGTCGTAGGGAGGGTCAATCAAAGGGTGGGAAACCAGGGGGCACGCGCATCGCTTGCGTGTGCCCCCTTCTCTCGATCTCTGTGAAGGTTACTCGATAACGGTCTGGCTCTGCTCGTGCATGTAGAGCTGCAGGTAATACGGACCGCCGCCGTTCTTGCCTGAGGATCCGGACCCCTTCCACCCCCCGAACGGCTGGTAGCCCGGCCACGCCCCCGTCGTCGCCCCCTGGGGGCGGTTCGCATACGCCACGCCCACCCGGATGTTATCGAAGAACCAGTCGGCCTCCTTCTTTGATCCATAGAATCCGGCCGTGAGGCCGTAGTCCACATCGTTGGCCCGCTGCATGGCCTCGTCCAGGGATTCCACCGCGGCGAGCATGAGGATGGGCAGGAACATTTCGTGCTTCCACAGGCGGTGATCCGGTGGGACCTGATCCACCAGGGTGGGAGCGCAAAAGTAGCCGTGGGCAAACTCGCCCTCCGCCAACTGCTTGCCGCCGGTGAGGATCGTGCCGGCCCGGCCCAACTCCTCGACGTGGGCCTTGAAGTCGTCGAAGGCCTTCCGGTTGATGACGGGTCCCATCCAGTTCTCCCGCCGCGTCGGGTCACCCACCGCAATCTTGCTCGTCAGGTCCACCAGTTTCCGGACGAGGGCCTCCTTGACGGGCTTCTCCACGAAGATCCGCGAGCAGGCCGAGCACTTCTGCCCCTGCAGCCCAAAGGCCGACCGCAGGATGCCGACGGCCGCCCGATCCAGGTCCGCCCGGCGCGAGACGATGGCCGCGTTCTTGCCGCCCATCTCGGCGATACAGGGCCGCGGGTACCTCGCCGCGCCGAAGGCGCGGTAGATGTGCATGCCCACGTCGTAGGACCCGGTGAAGGTGATCCCGTCCACCTGGGGGCTCCCGATCAGCGCCTCGCCCACCGTGCCGCCTGGCCCCGTGACGAAGTTGAAGACGCCCTCGGGCAACCCCGCGTCGCGGAAGCACCGGGCGAGGAGCGCCGCCGCCCAGGGGGTGTCGGTGGCCGGCTTCATGACGACGGTGTTCCCCGCCACCAGGGCGGCGCCCGCGGGGCCGCCCGACAGCGCCACCGGGAAGTTGAACGGCGAGATGATCGCCCACACGCCGTGGGGGCGAAGAATGCTCACATTCGTGGCCTTATAGCCCTTGAGCGGGTCGCGTCCCTGGGGGCAGATGAATCCTCCATTTCGCTCCATGGCCTCGCAGTAGTATGCGATCAGGTCGGCCGCCTCCTGGACATCCCCCAGGGCCTCCATCCGGTTCTTTCCCACCTCCAGGGCCAGGGCCGCCGCAATCTCGTAGACGCGCTTCTCGATGAGGGCGACGGCCTTCCGGAGGAGGCGGACCCGGTCCTGCCATCGCGTCCGGCTCCACACGGGGAGGGCAGCCCGCGCGGCCGCCAGGGCATCCGCAGCGTCCTGTGACGTCCCCTTCGCGAACGTGCCAAGGATCCAGGTGGTGTTGATGGGGCTGCGATCCTCGAAGCGCTCGGCGCCGCCGCGCTCCTTGCCGCCAATCCACATGGGGTACTCCCGGCCCAGGCTGCCCTTCACGCTGGCCAGGGCCTTCTCAAACTGGTCGTGCAGGTGCGCCGGAGGGTCGAACATGGTGGCGTAGGTGAGGCGGAAGCCGCCGCCTGCAACCGGCTTAGCCTTCGGCCGGGGCACGGCCGCTGCGGGACGACTCTTGCCCGAGGAACGCTGCTTCACGGTTTGCTTGGCCATGGTGGTCACTCC
>CAZXXV010000430.1:0-4238 GCA_964644725.1 uncultured bacterium | reverse complement strand
CGAAGCGGCGCAGCGCCCCTTCGCTCACTCTTCCTTGACCTGGATCGCCTCGACCCGCACCCTGGCCGTGCCCTTCGCATAGAACCCGAGCCGCTTGGCGGCGCCCAGGCTGAGGTCAATGATCCGGTCGCCCGACCTGGGGTTCTGCGCGCTCGGGCAAGAGGGTACTGGACACCCATAGAAGGCTAGCTGGTTGATTTGCCTGAGAGGCGATTCGAATTCTTGGCGGCGATTGCGCCCGATGCTGCGAGGCGAGGCGCCTCCCGCGAGCCCCGCGGCGAGGGCGGCGGGAACGGATCCAGGAACTACAAACGACGTGCAGACGTCAAAAGCGGGGCGTTCACCTTGATATCAAAGAAACGGCCGGGCCCCCCATTGCTCCCTCGCCGAGGCGGCGCGGCAACTCGGGATCTCCACGTCGGGGATCGCGAAAGCGTTCGGGAGAGCGGAGCGGCGGTAAGTCCACTGAGTCAACAACGTGCCGCATTACGTCCCCAGGCATCCTGAGTCGGTCACGGATTCCAAGAGCCGCAACCGGGCCTGGCGCTTCCGCGCCAGCCCTTTCGTATCAGAAGAGGTGGCCCCTTAATTGAACTAGGGTTTCCCAACTAGGAACGAGTTTGCTTTTCCGCTTGTAGTTTCGACCAGACTGCGGTAGGCTTCCCGCGGCTTCGAGGAGGAGGGGATCTGTGGGAAAGGCGAGCCGTTCAAAGCGGAAGCGCACAGGATCTCCGCCCCCAGGATCGCCACAACCTGCGGCGGGCCGACCCATCGGGCCTATTCAGCTTCCGATCTCCTTGCAGCTCATCCAGGCTCCGCATGCTGGCACGAAGCAGCCGTGTGATTCCCTGCTCGACGAGATGGTGGAAGGGCAGGAGTACGTCAGCATCATCGGTAAGGCCCCTCGGAAACTGGATTTTCGCAATGAGATCCGACGTGCGCTTGCTGAGATCGAAGATGTCAGGCGCCGGCCCGTCATCGTCTACGCGGCTAACCAGGTCCAACCATTCCCTGGCTCTACAGCGATCGTCCCTGCTGATGGTCTGCCATTCGCTGAACTCGTGGGGTCCGTTCCGGCCAACGAGACCGCCGTGGACATTATCATCGAGTCCCCCGGTGGGGCATCGGAGCAGATTTCATACTTCGTGCAACGGTTGCGTCCCCGCTTCCAAGATGTCAGCTTCATTGTCCTTAATCGTGCAATGAGTGCCGCGACTCTCTTTGCGCTTTCTGGTAATGAGATTTGGATGGATGAGCGAGCGGTCCTCGGGCCGATTGACCCCCAGGTCGCAACCACCGATGGACGCCTGATACCGTACCAGGCCTTATTGACCTTGATCAAGGACATCCAGGAGCGGGGCGAAGAGGCCCTGAAGAAGAACCAACAACCCCTTTGGACCGATATCCAAATCCTACGCAATATCGATTCCCGTGAGATCGGCAACGCGCTGGCACAAACCTTGTATGTAATCCAGGTTGCCACGGAGTATTTGAAGAGCTATAAGTTTAGAGATTGGGTGGTGCATAGCACTACCGGGCTTCCTGTTACGCCAGAGGACCGGGCAAACCGGGCGAAGGCCGTAGCCGAAACGCTTTGCTCACACCAGCAATGGAGGGTGCACAGCCACGGGATCTCCCGCAACGTAGCGTGGGAGGTCGTCCAGCTGAAGATCGAACATCCCGAAAAGGTCACCGGGTTCCAGCGAGCCATGCGCCGTTTATGGGCGCTTTTATATTGGATGTTCGAGCATGGCCGCATCCAGAAGCTTCTTATTGGACAACACTACTCTCTGTTCAGAGGTGTGCCGGTACCGGCTCCGGCACTAGGAGGTCAGCCATGACTGAGGTGAGGGACGCGCTCAAGCAGTTAGGCTGGAGCGAGGATCTTATCCAGGCCTTCACTATGGGCAAAAATTTCCCGGCAATCGAGTCGGCTGTGACGTATTCCGAACCGACAGTTCAGTCTGTCGATACGGCCACCCTTGTGGTTTCGGAGGCGTCGCAGGAATAGGAGTCGCTGATTCGACGAGAATTGGCGGCCAGGGAATCTTCCCTGACCGCTTTCATTTTGATGCATGCTTGACCTGATCGACTCCTCGTCTGAAGGATTGGATCAGGGAAGGGATCTCGGAGCAGCAGAAGGAGGGGGCGCCTATCCCCGCTAACCGTTCTTCGCGGATTCGAGGGGGTCAGGACACGCAAGGTATTGAAAACAGGCCCTAGCGTGTCCAAAGTCTGCACTACACAGACATGATCCGTTGCGCAGCCGCCGTCGTAATCTGGGGCGGTGGTTGCGCCGGGAGCTCCAGCTTCAGCTGCTCCAACAGCACCCGCAGTTCCGGCTCCGGGTGCGTGTAGCGCCGCAGCCGCAGCTCCCGGCCATCGGTGGTCGGCACGTGGACGTCAATCATCTCAATCGCCGAGAACTTCTCCAGCACGCTCCGTAAGAGGGGACGTAGCGCGGTTAGCGCGGTTATTTGCCTTCGGTTTTGCCTCCTGCTCACACCATCCGTCCGGAAAGGGGGACGGAAAGGGGGACGGCCATGAAATTATGAGTTTCTCCGTTCGCGTGACGTGGGACGTCGTTGACGGAGTGGACTTCCAGGTTCATCCCCCCGCGCGGGTCATTTTCCGGCAGCCCCGGATTCACGACGCCCGGGAGAGGGGGAAGCCCTTCTTCTGCCAGCCCACGATGCCCTCGGACATGTGGTAGACCGACCGGAAGCCCAGCCGCCCGTCGTGGCCCAGAGGACGTTCAGCGGATCCGGTAGGTCCTGGAGTAGCCGGCAGTCAGATTGGCGATCGTGACTTCGATCACGCCGGCGGCGTCACACTGATACACTTCCTCGATCAGGTGAGATTCGACCCCCGGCGCGCGCTCCACGGACAGCTTTTCCGGGTGCGGGCTCTCCGCCACACGGGGGTCCAGGGGGAAGACCACCTCATTCCAGGAGAGGATGTCACCGGCGGGCTCGCCCTCGGGTCGCAAACCGCTGCATTCCAGGAAGCGGAACCGGCCCACATTGTGGACCGGCTGATAGCGACGGCGCGCCACCAGGGGCGCCTGCCCGGGCTGCGGCACGGGGGTCTCCTTGGTGAAGATAGGGTCGAACACCACCCTCCGGCCGGACTCCCCCTCGCGCCACACCCCAAAATGGCGGCTGAAGCGTTCTGCGAGGACATACCCGCTCGTCTGGTCGGCGGCGATCGCCAGCCCGATGGCCGTCGCCGCCGATGGATACGGAGATCTTCGGACGCGCTTGCCGAACCTGTCGCGGAGGGAGCGTGCCAGGACGGGCAGCTCGCAGGATCCGCCGACGAGATAGACCGACGCCAGGGCGGGGTTGTCTCCATCCACACTCCCCAACCCCGCCTCCATGGCCGTCTCGGTCGCATGGATGGTCTGAAGGATGAGCGGCGCGCATTTCTCGTAGAACTGCGCCACAGGCACCATGGCTTCGGGAAGCTCCGGCCGGATCTGCCCGAAGTCCACCGCGATCTTCCGGCTGTTGGGATGGATGCTCTCCTTCGCCTCCCGGCACAGGTCCAGCAGATGGGAGCGGGGAACGGCGCGCCCCGCGGCGGCGAGCGCCGGATCGGCCTGTGCCAGCTCCAAGAGCACAACGTCCAGGTCGTCGCCTCCCAACCGCGAGATCCCCTCGCTGGCAATGACCTCGTGCTGGTTCCCGGCCATGCAGATGACTGCCACGTCGAACGTCCCGCCGCCCAGATCGTACACCACCACGTGCTTGCGCTGCCGCGTCAGGTCCGCCGTGCGATAGCGATGGGCATACTCGATGCCGGCCGCCGATGGCTCATTGAGCATCCCGATCACATCGAATCCCGCCTGTCGAAAGGCCTCCAGCATGAGAAAGCGCTGGTTGCTGTTGGCGTTGGCCGGGATGCCCACCATCGCCTCGAATCGCTCGCGGCGGCCCACTTCCAGATTGCTCCGGCGGGTGAGATCCTGGCGCAGCGTGCCAAGGAAGCGTGCCAGCCACTCAATGGCGGGAAGCTCGACCTCACCCACTTTCCAGAGGGCCTGGGGCGGCGTGTCGCAGAGCAGCCGCTTGAAAGAACGGAGGACCTCCCATCCGGGCTCGTATTGAACCGCCTGGGCCTCCAGGCCGAAGGCAAGCCGTTCCCTTCGCGCCGCGATCAACGAGGGATACCAATCCGTCCCGTCCCCGGCCTCCGCCTGAAACGTGATCAGGGGATAATTCCCCTTGAGGACCGCC
>CAZXXV010000429.1:0-4247 GCA_964644725.1 uncultured bacterium | reverse complement strand
TGGTGGCGTGCAGATGTCGGGGGAGACGGGAAAGGCCGCGGGCAAGCCCACAGAAGGGCCTGTGGCTGCACTAGCGGAAGCAGCCGCCCCCGGAATCAAGCAGCCGTGGGAGATGACGAGGGAAGATGCCGCATCCGACCCGCGCTTACGACTTGGCGGAGACATGGGCGAGTCTATTGCCCGAGTGGACACAGATGGAAAGGTAAAATTGTCAGACGCCTTCTTTGAGCATGATGCTACGAGTAGGAAGGAGATATGGCAGCATGAAATGGCTCACCGTGCCGTTGATCCCCTGTCGGAAAGGTTCTGGCGTCTTGTAGATTCGGGTGTTCTGGGTAAGTTCGACGAAGCCAAGGGGAAATGGCGCGGAATCCGACCAGGGCGTAATCCCGAAGAAACGCTTACCCAGATTATCGCTGATGCCAGAGCAGGCAAGGCCATCCCTGGCAAGCCCGTTCCCCCCGAGGTTCTAGCCGAGTACCCGGAGCTGGCGGGGAAGGTGCCCCCCGGAGGCCAGGGGGCTCCGACGGTCGCCGGGCAGAAACCTGGGGCCATCCCCGCCGGAACCGATCTGACGGTCAACCTCAAGTACGTGGGTGGGGTAACTGCCATCAAGCGAGGGGTGGCCGCTCTAAATACCTTCAACTCCGGGCGCATGGCTGAGGCCCGTGCAACGGTTAGCCATGAGCAGACGATTGCGGAGGCGGCTGACGTATTCCCTGAAGTCGCTGATGCCCTTGCCTTTGATCCTGAAACGGGGCGAGTTGACCGTACCGTGGTCACTAGCTTGCGGGATCATGTGGCCCGCGCCTCAAGTTTTCTGGACGAGCTGGACAAACGGATAGACCAAGGAGACCAAGAAGCTCGGCAGCTCTACGAGGACATATTCATTACGGGCGCGGAGCTGGAGCGGAACCGCGAGCTGGCTTCCAAGGTCCTGGCTCGGGGCCTTGAGGCTCACAAGATAGTTTCAGAAGCTCAGCGGCCAGTCTATGACATGGAGGGGCTGGCAGACCTGGCTGAGTTGTACCGAGGCTCTATTCCTGTAGATGTGGATGGTTTGAGGGCTAGGGTGCGGGCTCTCAAGCGCCCAGAGCAGAGACGAACCTTCATGCGCCAGCTTGCTGAGGGAGCCAGGCGCGGCGAGAGCATCTTCTACGAGGCATGGATCAACGGCCTCCTTTCCTCGCCAGCTACGCACGTCGTCAACATGCTCTCCAACTCGCTTACCCTCGTTTGGACGATGGGGGAGCGGGCAATCGCGGGTCAGCTTCCGGGCGGTGGGGTCGCGGCGGGTGAGGCGGCGGCCATGCTGCGGGGCGTGACCGAGGCGTGGACGGACGGACTCCGGGTGGCCGGGGAGGCGTTCCGCAACCCCGAGAAGGCGGGCCTCAGCAAGCTGGAGACGCGGGGGAAGGCCATCTCCGCGCAAGGGATCGGCCTTTCTTCTGATACGGGCCTTGGGCTCGCCATCGACATGCTCGGAGAGGCCATTCGGACTCCTGGGCGGGCGCTTATCGCCGCCGATGCCTTCTTCAAAGCTATCAACTACCGCGCCGAGATGAAGGCTCTTGCTTTGCGGGAGGCGACGAGCGAGGGCCTGACAGGGAAGGCGCTGGCGGAGCGGGTAGCCGAGATCGAGGCGAATCCTCCCGGTGCCGTGGACCGTGCGGCGAAGCAGTTTGCCCTCATCAACACCTTCCAGAACGATCTGGGGCCGTGGGGGCAGAAGTTCCAGGCCGTTGTACGGGAAACGCGGTTTGGGCGACTTGTGCTGCCATTCGTTCGTACTCCTACCAACCTTGCGAGCTGGACGATTGCCAGGACGCCGGGCCTCCAGCTCATGCAGCGTAGTTTCTGGCGGGACATTCAGCGCCCTGGACCTGCCCGTGATCTGGCCATCGCCAGGGTCACGGCGGCCTCCCTCACGGCAGCGGGCGTGGCTACGCTGGCGGCTTCGGGGAACATCAGCGGAGGCGGGCCGACCGATCCCGAACTGAAGAAGCTGAAAGAGACGACGGGCTGGAAGCCCTACTCCATCAAGGTCGGGGATACGTGGTACTCCTACAACCGGACAGACCCCATTGGCATGACCATCGGCCTCATCGCGGACACGGCCGACATCGCGGGTCAGATTCCCGAGCCTCAGATGCAGGAGCTGGCGATGGCCGTTGTGCTCTCCTTGAGCCGGAACATCACCAGCAAGACTTGGCTCATGGGTCTATCCAACGCGATAGAGGCCATCACCAATCCCGATCAGCGGGGGAAGGCGTGGTCGGCTGGGTTTGCCCGAAGCCTCGTTCCGGCTGGTGTCCGAGCCATTGAACGGAAGATTGACCCGGCGATGCGGGAGACCGAGACGTTCTTGGATGAGCTGAAGGCCGGTGTGCCGGGGTGGAGCAAGGACTTGCCGCCTACCCGGAACCTGTTTGGCGAGCCTGTCCTGCTGACGGGTGGCCTGGGGCCGGATCTGATCTCTCCCATCTATCAGTCACCGGAGAAGCGCGATCCGGTGGCTGACGAGATCGTGCGGGTTGGGGTACGGCTCTCTATGCCCGGGCGGGTGCTATTCGGCACAACCCCTCCTGACCTTCGGATGAAGCCGGAGCGGGTCACGGAAGGCATTGAGCTTACGCCGAAGGAATACGACCAGTTCGTGCATCTGGCGGGACATCAGCTCAAGGACTCCAGCGGCAAGGGGATGAAGGAATCCCTGGCCGAACTGTTCAAGTCTGACGAGTACCGGCGACAATCGGAGGGACCGGACGGGGGGAAGGCCCTTCTGATACAGGGGAAGGTATCGCAATACCGTGAAGCGGCGAAGATGAAGATGATTCAGGACTCGGCGGATCTCCGTCGCCGCTTAGAGGAGAAGATGCGCCGGAAGGCTGAGGCGCTGAGGCCCCAGGGAGCCGGAACTGTGAGGATTTCACCATGACCGTCACCGACAAGGCTTGTCGAAACGACTACGTGCAGGTCACACCGGGGACCAACGTGACCTTCCCCTACACCTTCCGCATCTTCGAGGACACGGAGTTGCTGGTGTACGTGGATGACGTGCTTCAGGATCTCACCGACGACTACACCGTGACGGGGGCGGATGATCCGGATGGCGGGAATGTGGTTTTCGTGACCGCGCCGACGACGGCGGCGGTGGTGGCCATCGTCTGCAACATCGCCTCTGAGCAGCCGACCTCGTTTGCGGACGCGGGGCCGTTCCCGGCTGAGGATGTGGAGCTGGCGTTGGACCGGGCGGTGATGCTGGGGAAGCAGGTGGAGGAGAAGCTGGGGCGGGTGGTGCAGCTTCCGGTGACGGTGACGGGGACAGGGGTGCTGGAGGATGCGCCGGCTGAGGGAACGGTTCTCGGGTGGGCTGGGGGGAAACTGAAGAATCTGGCGGCGGCGACGGCGGCGCTGGCCTCGGATCTCCTGAGCAGCGCGCTGGCTAAGGGGGACGCTCTCATCACCGTGAAGCAGAACCTCACGGGCGCGGTGGCGACGAGTCAGCACGAAGTCAACTCGCGGCTAGTGAGCGTGGCGGACTTCGGGGCGGTCGGGGACGGGTCCACGGACGATACGGCGGCGATTCAGGCCGCGATTGATGCCTTGTCGGCTGGTGGCATGCTCTTGTTCCCGGCCGGAGACTTCAAGATCACGGCGGCATTGACGATCGCTGTTGATGGCGTCGGGGTGAAGGGCGCAGGCGCAGGCGTGAGCATCATCAGGGCCTTCGGCGGCGGCTATAACGCCCTGAGCCTAGTGCCTCCCTCGGGGTCTCTTGGCTTCATCAGCGTCCGAGCGTTGACCATCACCGGCCTCGATGGCGCTCGTACCGGGACTGGGCATGGAATCTACATGCACAGGGGGGTCTATTGCCTTTTCGAGCACCTGGCCGTGGGCTACCACCCGGAATCGGGCATCTACCTTGAGGATTCGATCAGCAACGCGGTTCGCGATTGCTACATCCTTGAGAATGGCGCGGGGATCAGTCTCGTGGACACCTTGGGTGGCTACACGAACCACAACCGCCTTGAAGGCAACGCGATCTACAACCACACCGACTACGGCGTGCTGATCGACGGGGGCGAGTCCAACCACGTCACGCGGACTTGGTTTGAGAACATCGAGTCTGCGGCCATGACGGCAACCCATGTGGCAATCCACTCTACCGCGCACACCGCGAACGGTAACGTGATTGCGTACAATAACTTTGCTAAGACGCAGACTGCCACGTCTCATGGGATCGA
>CAZXXV010000428.1:0-4255 GCA_964644725.1 uncultured bacterium | reverse complement strand
TTGGAACGGAGTTAACCGTGTATATTGCACTCTCAATCTTCCATCTCCTGGTGACCCTGGGCCTGATCCTGATCGTGCTCTTGCAGTCCGGCAAGGGCGCGGACATCGGCGCCGCCTTCGGGGGCGGGTCGAGCCAGACCGTGTTCGGGGGGCGCGGCGCCGCCACGTTCCTGTCGAAGATGACCAGCGCCCTGGCCATCCTCTTCATGCTGACCTCGCTCACCCTGACCATCCTGGCCTCGCAGCGCGGGAGCAGTTCGGTCGTCGGTGAGGATCGCCCGAGGCCGACCCAGTCGGTGCCGGCGTCGCAGGCGCCATCGGCCCCGACTCCAGCCGCGCCAGAGGCCCCGAAGAAGTAGTGACCGAATTGCTTCTGCCCCATCGCCGTCAACCAGCCACACGCCTCCTGGCGGTGCTGGCGCTGCTCGTCCTGGTCCTCTTGGGCGCCTGCACCCGGATGGAAACGGCCGCTGAGCCCGTTGCCGCGGAGGGCGGTCCAGCCTACGGCGACACCCTGGTCGAGGCCTCCATCGGGGATATCAGCGGCCTCATCCCCAACATTACCAGCGATTCGGCCTCCCATGAGATCGGCAACCTGGTCTACTCCAATCTGATTCGAACGGACAAGAATCTGCGGCTGGAGGGGGAGCTGGCGGAGGGGTGGGACATTTCCAAGGACGAGATGACCATCACCTTCCATCTGCGCCAGGGCGTGAAGTGGCACGATGGGGTGGAGGTCACGGCCGACGACGTGGACTTCACGTATCGCTATATGATTGACCCCAAGACGCCGACGGCCTACGCCGAATCCTTCCGGCAGATCCGACGCGCCGAGGTGCTGGATCGCTACGCCTACCGGGTGACCTACGAGAAGCCGTACGCGCCGGCGCTGCTCTCCTGGGGGATCTGGATCCTGCCCCGGCACATCCTGGAGGGGCCGTGGAGGGCGGGGGTGGACCTGCGGACGACGCGGCAGAATCGCCATCCGATCGGGTGCGGTCCCTACCTGTTCCGGGAGTGGAAGACGGGGGAGAAGGTCGTCCTGGAGGCGAATCCCGACTACTTCGAGGGCCGCCCGTACATCAAGCGGGTCGTGTATCGCATCATTCCCGATCCGTCCACCATCTTCCTGGAGCTGAAGGCCCGGAACATCGACATGGCGGGACTCACGCCGATCCAGTACCGGCGCCAGACCGACTACCCGGCCTTCCGCAAGGCGTTCAACAAGTATCAGTACCTCTCCAACAGCTTCGCCTACCTGGGATTCAACCTCCTGGACCCCCGCTTCCAGGACAAGCGCGTCCGCCAGGCGATGGCCTACGCCATCAACAAGCAGGAGATCATCGAGGGAGTGCTCTTGGGCCTGGGCCAGCCCGCGGTGGGGCCGTACAAGCCGGGCACCTGGTGGTACAAGGCCGACGTGAAGACCTATCCCTTCGACCCGGAGCGGGCTAAAGCCCTCCTGGCCGAGGCGGGGTGGACGGACACGAACAGCGAGGGCATCCTGGCGAAGAACGGGAAGCCTTTCAGTTTCACCATCCGGACCAACCAGGGAAACGCGGTTCGGAAGGATACGGCCGAGATCATCCAACGGCGCCTGAGAGCGGTGGGCATCGATGCCCAGATCCACATTGTGGAATGGGCGGCGTTCATCAACACCTTCATCCGCAAGAGGGATTTTGAGGCCATCATCCTGGGCTGGGGGCTGGGACTGGACCCGGATCAGTACGACATCTGGCACTCGAGCAAGACGGGGTCGGACGAGCTGAATCACATCTCCTACAAGAATCCCAAGGTGGACGCCCTGCTGGAGGCCGGACGACGGACCTTCGACGAGGCCAAGCGCAAGGCCATCTATGGCGAGTTCCAGGACATCATGGCCGAGGAACAGCCGGTGGTTTTCCTGTACGTCCCGGATGCTCTGCCCGTGGTCTCCTCGCGGGTGCGGGGCATCGAGCCCGCCCCGGCCGGGATCAGCCATAACTTCACCAAGTGGTACGTGCCCGCCAATCTCCAGCGGTACACGCGCTGAGGGGAACCCGTGCTCGCCTACGCCATCCGGCGCCTGCTCATCTCGGTCCCGCTCCTCTTGGGGATCCTGTGCATCTCGTTCCTGATGCTGAAGCTGGCGCCGGGAGAGCCGACCATCATTCAGCAGGACCTACAGGCGCGCGCCACCGGAGCCCAGCGGGAGACGTTGCGCCAGCTGTACGGCCTGGATAAGCCGATCCACGTGCAGTTCGGTCGCTGGCTGTGGCGAGTGGTTCGGCTGGACTTCGGCCGCTCGTACATGCCCGATGGGCTGCCGGTGATGGACAAGATCGCCGAGCGGATCCCTATCACGTTAGGGCTGAACGTCCTCGAGCTGATCATCATTTTCTCCGTGGCCGTGCCGCTAGGCATCCTCTCCGCGACCCGCCAGTACTCTCTCTTTGACAAGTCCATGACCCTGTTCGTGTTCGTGGGCTTCGCGACGCCGGACTTCTGGCTTGCGCTCCTGGTCATGATCCTGTTCGGGGTGCAGCTGGGCTGGTTGCCTATCTCCGGGCTGCGGTCTCTGAATTTCGAGTACCTGGCATTCTGGGAGCAGGTCTGGGACATCCTCTCGCACCTCATCCTGCCGGTCCTGGTGGCCGCCTTCGGGGGCCTGGCGTACCTCTCGCGCCTCATGCGAGGCAGTCTCCTGGAAGTCATTCGCCAGGACTACATCCGGACGGCGCGGGCCAAGGGCCTGCCCGAGCGCGACGTGATCTACAAGCATGGGGTCCGAAACGCGGTCATCCCGGTGGTCACGCTGCTGGGGTTGATGCTGCCCGGCCTCCTCGGCGGCAGCGTGTTCATCGAGACGGTATTCTCCATCCCCGGGATGGGACAGCTCTTCGTCCAGAGCGCGTTCTCGCGCGACGAGCCGGTCCTCATGGCTCTGGTTGTCATCGGGGCCAGCCTGTCGCTCCTGGGCAACATTCTGGCGGACATCTCGTACGGCCTGGTGGACCCGCGGATCCGGGTGTCTGGACGGGGGGAGGGGTAGGTTGCCTGGTTCCGGGTCACCCTATCTGGCAGCGCTCGATCGGATCCTGGTGCAAAGCCGGGCATTCCGTGAAAGCGTCTTCTGGCGGCAGTTCCGGCGGAACCATCTGGCGCTGGTCGGCGGGGTGGTCGTCTTTGTCCTTGGCCTAGCCGCTCTCCTGGCCTCGCTGATCGCGCCCTACGACCCGGCCGCCTACGACGTGAAACAGATCCTGCTTTCCCCGAGCCCGACCCACTGGTTCGGCACCGACCAGATCGGGCGCGATGTCTTCAGCCGGATGCTGTACGGGGCGCGGATCTCTATGGCCGTGGGGTTCGTTTCGGTCGGGATCGCCGTCGTGGTGGGAACGCTCATCGGAACCATGGCCGCCTACTACGGGAGGCGGGTGGACGAACTGCTCATGCGGTTCGTGGATCTCATGCTCAACTTCCCCCGACTGTTCCTGCTCCTCACCCTGATCGCGCTGCTCCGACCCAGCATCTGGGTCATCATGATGGTCATCGGGTTCACCGGATGGATGGGGCTCGCGCGGCTGGTCCGGGGAGAAATCCTGAGCCTGAAGGAACGCGAATTCGTCCAGAGCGCCCGCGCCCTGGGGGCGCCCGATCGCCGGATCATGTTCCGTCACATCCTCCCCAATGCGCTCGTCCCCGTGCTGGTCTCGGCCACGTTGGGCGTGGCCGGGGCCATCCTGGCCGAATCGGGCCTGTCCTTCCTCGGCCTCGGCGTGCAGCCGCCAACGCCGAGCTGGGGGAACATCCTTAACGAGGGCAGGGCCAACATCGAGATCGCCTGGTGGCTTTCCGTCTTCCCGGGGATGGCCATCCTGGTGACGGTTCTCGCCTATAACCTGCTCGGCGAGGGACTGCGGGACGCGCTGGATCCCCGCCTGCGCCAGTAGCGCTCCAATTTACGATTTGCGATTGTCGATTTGTGATTTACGGATGGGACTCGTGTTGGGGTCTGCGGAGTTCCCGCGGTCAGTCGGAAATCGAAAATCGTCAATCAAAAATCGACAATCTCAGGCGGGCCGATTGACCAGGGCGATGCCCGCGGCCACCAGGACCAGGCCGGCGACCAGCCCGACGGTGACCGGATCTCCCGGGAGGAGCCAGCCCAGAAAGACCCCGAAGAGCGGGGTGAGGAAGATGAAGGCGGAAAGCTGGCCGATCTGGTGCCGGCGCATGAGGGCAGTCCAGGCCACGAAGGTGAGGCCGGCGATGA
>CAZXXV010000427.1:0-4261 GCA_964644725.1 uncultured bacterium | reverse complement strand
TGTTGCCGATCTCCGGTTTCCGTAGAATTCTGAACAAGCCGGCCACCGGTGAGACGGAGATTGCCGCACTCCGCCCGTCAAGGGCCTAGTGTTGCCTCCTTGAGGAGTTACGTGCCCTTGACGGGCCTCGCGCGGCTCAAGGAATGGACCTCCCGGCGGCGTCCAGAATACACCGGATTCCAGTGAGCGTTAACACCCGACCGCTCGAGACAATCACCGCGAATACAACCAGGCCTAAGAGCCGCGGTACCAGGCCCGGCCGGAGCCCGAAACGCCGCCGTTCAGTCCCTATAGCTTGCATCCCTTTCCTCGTCCCGGCCTACTGATCCGAACTGCGGGCCGGCCCCTGCACGCTCCCTTCTGTGGTCCGGGTGGGTTACCCGCAATGCTTCCGCTTGCACTCTCCCCTCTCTTCTCTCCATGGCCGATCGGCTTACACCGCCCGACGGATGGCCGGCAGCAAATCGGCGTTCAGGGTCCCTTTGGAGACGACCTCATCCGCGCCCGCCGCGAGGATCACCTCCCAGTAGCGGGGATTGACGAGTGCGGTCAGCCCGATGATCTCTACCTCGGACAGTGCCGCCCGGAGCTGACCGATGGTCGCCAAGCCAGTCAGGCCGGACTCGGCCAACTCCACCAGAATCACCTGCGGCCACAGAGCCAGGACTAATTCCAGTAAAGCGTCCAGTAAAGCGGGACGTTGCCACTTTTGTCACCTTGTGGACGGGACGTCGCATCCTTCGTCTCCTTGTTGCTTCCTTCCACTCGCCTAGCCGTTCCACAGCCTCCCGGAGCCCCCGCAGGCGCGTCCCGAGACTCCTACCGGATTGGGCACCGGGCCGCCAGTGGCCCTCATTGCGGGACCCCCTTCTCACCTCCGTTCCCGACCGAGAACCGGAAGCGGCTTCCCACACAATCGGCGCTTCGAGTCCAAAAGGTGTCAGGTACCTCTTTTCGCGGAAACAATGCCTGGCGCTGGCCCGCACAAGTTGCTTTCGGAGCCAACGTCCCGCTTTACCCGCTTTACAAGCGCAGATGACGACGGATGCCATAGCAGGCGTGGCGCAAAGCCACTAAGGCCGCGACGTCCCCCAGTATAGCGCCAGCCCTCCACTGGGATCCTTGCCACAGGAACCCGGATATCGGTACTGGGTTGGGCATGGCTGCTCCATGGATGCCTCGGTATGGTTACCGCTTGCCGTCTCTGGAGAGGAACCGGCGGAGCGTCTCGCGGAGGACCCGCGCTTCCAGCGGCTTCGTCAGATAGGCATCACACCCGGCCTGGCGCGCCCGGGTCTCATCGCCCCGCATGGCCTTGGCCGTGAGGGCCACCACCGGGATGGCCGCCGTGGCTGAATCGGCCTTGAGTTTTTGGGTCGCCTCGTACCCCGTCATACCCGGCAGGTACAGGTCCATGAGGATGAGATCCGGCCGTTCCGATGCAGCCAGGCGAAGGCCGGCATCGGCGCTCTCGGCCGTGAGGGGCTGGTAGCCTGCCTCCTCCAGCAGGGCAACGATGAGTTCCAGATTGATGGCGTTGTCTTCGATCACCAAGACCCGAAAGGGCACTTTCGACCTCCTGCCATGTGTACGCAGGAATCGGTTTCCCGAACGTCTATCGGTTTTCGCGTGCCACGCCTTCCATCACCGTTCGGAAGGCCCCCACGATCCTGGCATCCCACCGGCCCTGCCGAGCCTCGGCCTCTAGCGTCTGCAGCGCCGTAGCGCGGGGCAGAGCGGGTCGGTACGGCCGGTCCGTGGCCAGGGCGTCGAAGACATCCACCACCTGGAGGGTCTGGGCCGTCAGCGGGATCTCCTCGCTCGAGAGGCCATCCGGGTACCCGGAGCCATCCCACCGCTCGTGATGGTGACGGATGATGGGCAGCACGGCCTGGAGCGAGCGGAGTGGACGGCAGATCTCCTCCCCCACGATGGGATGGCGCAGGAGGACATTTTGCTCAGCCGGCGTGAGCGGGCCGCTCTTCAGCAGGATGGCGTCGGGGATGGCGACCTTCCCCAGGTCGTGCAGGTAGCCCCCGCGCCGGAGGGCGGTCAGGTCTTCCTCCCCCAACCCGAGGACCCGCCCCAAGGCGACGCCGTTCTCCGCCAGACGCTCGCAGTGCCCCTCGGTGTACGGCCCCTTCGGCTCGATGCTCTTGCCCAGGGTGTAGAGGACCGCCTCGGCCGACTCCAACTCATCAATGAAGGCTTTCATCCGGAGGAGGGCCCGCATCCGGGCCCGGATCTCCCCCTGGCTGAAGGGCTTCCCCAGGAAGTCGTCCGCCCCCGCTTCGATGCCTGCAATCTTGTGCTCTTCGCCGATTCCCGTGATCAGGACCACGGGGATCAGCCTTGTGGTCGAGTCCGCCTTCAGGCGTCGGCACAGGTCGAAGCCGTTTAATCCGGGCATGGTCACATCGGAGAGGAGAAGGTCTGGGGGCGCCGCGGCCACCGCCGCCAAGGCCGCAATCGCATCGGGGACCGCCAGGGCCTCGTGCCCGAGGTCTTGGACAAGACCAGTCAGCAACTCGCGCGCTGTTGGATCGTCGTCGACGACGAGGATCCGAGCGCGACGGCTGATCCCCAGCGGGGGCGACGCGCCGACCTCCTCCCGATGCGATGGAGTGTCCACATGCAGGAAGGTCACGAAACGGCCTCCTCATCCGTTTGCGCGATCATGCCTGGCCCCTCGCGGACGTCGCTGACCCTCCACGCAGCGCGCTCTCCCGTTTGGATCGCCGGAGAAGGCGGCCCACGATCTCCACGAGGACCTGGGGGGAGACAGGCTTGATCAGGAGCTCGTCGGCCCCTCGGGCCAGCGCATCCTCCGCATGATCCGAGTCGAGTCCTGTGAGGACCAGGATGGGGAGGTCCCGGGTGTGCGCATTTTCCCGCACTTGAGTGACTAAAAACGGCCTCCTCGACGGCTAACCCCTTGAAAAGCCACGAGGCGCCTTCTGAAACTGGCGAAAATGGGTTAACCGTTCGCGCACAATTCGGGAATCATCTACGATGAAAACCCTCACGGACCCTCCTCCTGTCCCTGGCTGGGCCGCCTAATCGATGATGGTGCATTAGCGAGGGAAGGATCCCCGACTCATTGATAGCTACAAGATCTGGCCCTGGAAGGAAATCGGTAGGCAGCTGATTTATTTGTAGGACTTTGGTGCCTGTCCTCGTCGGTGTTTCACCTACAAGGAATGACAATCCAGGGAGACATTGTGACTTCCGGAATCGCAGGGCACTGGTCCGGGGTAAGGAGCAGGCGAGAGAAATGAGAGCGGGTGGTAAGGAATGGAATGCTGGATCTGGGCCACAGCCGGATCAGTCCACGAGCCGATTTTCTATCGCGTAGCGGATCAGCTTGGCATTTGTCCTCATCTCCATCTTTTCCAGAATCCGCGCCCGATAGGTACTTATCGTTTTGATGCTCAGCGAAAGTTCGCCAGCAATCTCATTGACGGTTTTGCCCGAAGCGATCAAACACAGCACCTGATACTCGCGATCGGAAAGTGATTGGTGCAGGGGGCCCTCGGCGCCCCGCTCCAACCCGCAGGCCAACTTCTCCGCAAGGGACTGACTCACATATTTCCCGCCTCCGACAACCTTCCTGATCGCCGCGACCAATTCCTCCGATGCGCTTTCTTTGGTCATGTAGCCCGCCGCACCCGCTTTCAAACAGCGCACTGCAAATTGATCTTCGGGATGCATACTCAGGATAAGGACGGCAATCCCAGGGCGTGTCTGTCTCAACTCCTTCAGCACGTCCAGTCCGCCTCGGCCTGGCATGCTGATGTCCAGCACAACGACATCCCAATCCTCTTTCCGCACGAGGTCGAGCGTCTCCTGCGCGGTTTGTGCTTCGCCCAGCACGGCCATATCGGGTTCATCCGCCACGATTTGCTTCAGCCCTCGCCGAACCACGGCGTGGTCGTCCGCCACAAGGATCTTGATCATTGCACCTCTCCGCTCTCGCCTGGTGTGTCACGGGGAATGCGGACGGTGACCGTCGTCCCGTGTCCTGGGGTTCCCTCGACGTTGACATCCCCTCCAAAAACGAGGCTGCGTTCCCGCATGCCCAGAAGTCCGAGCGATTTCGAGCTGGAAATCTCGTCCTCCGCAATTCCTCTGCCGTTATCTTTCACTTCCAGAATGAGTTGACCATCCTTCTCTTCCAAGCTCACAGTGACCGCGGTTGCATTGGCATGACGGGCCACATTGGTCAAGGCTTCCTGAAGGATGCGAAACATCGCCGTAGAAC
>CAZXXV010000426.1:0-4268 GCA_964644725.1 uncultured bacterium | reverse complement strand
TCCACGAGGCCCTCGGACCGGAACCAGCGGTAGACCTCGGGGAAGGTGTGGAGCGACTGGTACTGGGGCGAGTACCAGTCGAAGGTGTCGAGGACCCGCCATTGCGGGTTCGGGTGCTGGCTGATGGGGAGGAGGACCCACAGGAGCGGGCCGATCAGGGGCAGCCGGCAGACGTGGTACCACGGGATCGCCAGGTGGCACAGCGCGTGGAGCAGCCGGCGGGGCATCCGAACCGTGACCCGGCGATACAAACGGGCGAAGCGCTCCCAGGGCCCCATCTTTCCGTACACCCACACGCACAGTCGCCCGCCGGGGCGAACGAAGGGAACCAGCTGCCGGAAGGCCTTCTCGCAATCCGGGGTATGGTGCAGGACTCCGAGGCTGTACACGATGTCGAACGTCCCCGGCCGGAAGGGGAGATGGAACAGATCCGCCTGCAGGATGCGCACGTTGTCCCGTCCGCCCAGGTTGGCGCGTGCCGCCTCGACCGCCAGGCTCAGGTCAATGCCGATCACTCTCCCGCCCCAGCGGCTGACGACGTCCGCGAACCGGCCCATGCCGCAGCCCACGTCAAGGACGAGGCGACCTGCCACCTCCTCCGGGGAAAGCCCGGTCTTCGCCCGGAACGTCTCCTCCGATTCCCGACTGGTGGCGTCGTCGAGCTGAGTCTTCCGGTGGCGGTTCCACTCGAAGCTGAAGGACGCAGTGTAGGCATCCGAGGCCACGAACCGTGGAATCCCCCGGACGACCGGCACCTCGGCCCCGCAGCCAGCGCAGCGCGTTCCGGTACTCTCCCACATCGCCTCCGACGGCAGGGAAGCCCCGCAGCGCACGCAGACCAGAATCTCGGATAGATCGAGCCCCATCACACCCTGTCCCCCATGAGTGTCGCGTACAATTCTATGTATTCTCCGACCACACGGTCCATCCGATACCGCTCGACGACCGTGGCGCGGGCTGCCGCATCAGGATCCCGCCGGGCGACGACCTCGACCACGCGCACCAGCGGAAACAACCTGCTCCTCTAAGGTGGACTCATCCACATCGACTCTCTCGACGCCTCCCGTCGCAGACTTCGCGATAGAGGGCTTCCAGGCGGTCCACGGTAGTCTCCAGCGAGAAATCAGCCTCCGCTCGCTTCCGGGCGGCGCGGCCCAGGTGGGCGGCAAGGGTGCACTGGGTGAGGATTCTCACCAGGGCGGCCGCGAGCTCCTGCGGGGATCTCACGGGAACCAGCAGCGCCTCTTCCCCGTTGGTCACTGCGTTGGCGATCGGCCTGATGTCGGTCGCGACGCACGGCAGCCCCATCGCCATCGCCTCCAGGAGGGCGTTAGGAAGGCCCTCTGCCCACGAGGGGAAGGCGAACGCACTGGCCGCCCGGAGATACGGACGGACATCCGGAACCTCACCGGTGAGGTGCACCCGACCTGCCAGAGACGGCAGGGCGGCGCGTCGGCGGAGCTCGGCTTCGAGCGGCCCGGATCCCACAAGGACGAGATGGGCGTCCGGGACCTCGCGCAGGAGGGACGGCCACGCCTCCAAGAGATCAAGCAGTCCCTTGGCCTCAATCAGCCGTCCGGTGAAGATGACCGCGGGCCCCTCGCCAAACGACAGCCGCGTCGAGGGCTCCAGCACCGGCTCGGGACGGAATAGGGAGGTGTCCACGCCGTTTGCGATGACGTGGATTCGCTCCGCCGAAAATCCGGCCGCTAACAGCTCCTGCCGACAGGCCTGGCTTGGCGCGATCACGGCATCTAGGGTATGGAGGAGTCGCAAGAGCACAGAGCCGCCAGCCATCCTCCGCAGTCGATCCAGGTCACCGCCCGGGCCGGCTCCGACCATCTTGGCCACGATAGGCAAGCCCAGGATCCTCCCTGCGATAAGCGCCGCGACCGCGTCCAGGTACAACTGGTGCGCGTGAAGCACGTCTGCTCTGCGGCCCAGCCGCACGAGATGATAAATGGCAGTACTAAGATACGTGGCCCCGAACGAGCGAACTCGGTCGAGGGCCCAGATTCTCGCGTGAATCGTGACACCCGCTACAACCTGCTCCACCTCCGATGTCTTGCGAGTGAGGACCGACACCTGGTGGCCGCGTGCGGCGAGCGCCCTACACATCGCGCGTGCCTGCCGCTCTGTTCCACCTTGGTTCGCGACAAACTGCGCATAGCAGTGCACCAGCCTTAAGGAGGCAGCGGGGGCCATCGGGAGACGAGCACCCCGGCGGAAGGTCCGGATGCGGGAGAGCAGGCGATCCCCGACGAGGGATTTCAGTAAGGGTCCGACGATCGTCCAGCGCGCGAGGTGCGTTGGCTGCAGGCGCATGGCGGCCCAGAGGAACGGCGGCTGGTCCTCCGCACCCCTTAGCTCAGGCCAGAAACGTGGGGTGGACATGAACACGCCAATAGACATCAGTTGCCTTTCTGGTTGGGCCCATCGTCGTGTGGGCCCATCCCAGCGGTAAGGCGGGCGAAAAGGTCCCGGTAGCTGGCCACCATCCGCTCTGCGGAATAGGCCACCCGGACTCTTTGCCTGGCGTCCCGTCCCATTCGGAAGGCGAGATTCGGGTCATCCAGAAGTCGAGCGATCGCGTGCTGGAGTTCTTCCGGGTTGCCCGGTTCCACCAGGAGGCCGGTGTCGCCGTGCGCGATCACCTCCATGTTGCCAGCCACACGCGTGGTTACGCAGGGAAGGCCGGCTGCCATGGCCTCCAGGAGGGCGTTGGACATGCCCTCACCCAATGTGGGCAGCACGAAGGCATCTGCGGCTTGGAGAAACGGCATGGGGTCCGCCACTCCTGATACACGAACATGCGTCGATACCCCCAACTCCACTGCGAGTGACGTCAATTCTTCGCGCAGGGGACCATCCCCGAGCAGGATCACCAAGAGCTCGGGATATCGTTTCACCAATGCCGGGACCGCTCGGAGGAGATCGACCGCCCCCTTGTGCTGATCGAGGCGGCCCACAAAGAGGAGCAAAGGATCCTCCGGGATTCCGAAACTCTGCCGCGTCATCTTCGCCCTCGACGGTTCCCAAGGCGTCTCCGGAAGGGGCACGCCGTTGGCGATCTGGACAATTCGATGGGAGGGAAACCCATGCGCGATGAGTTCCGCGGCCAGGTCGCGGCTGAGTGCCACCAATGCGTCTGCCCCCTGAATCGTGCGTAGCAGGTGTCGTCGGGTGGGTGCATCGCCGCCCTGCCAGAGGGGCCAGAAGCGCATCTGGGCCAGCATTGCCAGATCGCCTATCGGACCGAAGGACATGGGTCGCACTACAACCCGGAAGCCCCGTCGGGGACGAAGTCGGCAGGCGATGTACGCGCCCAGGTGAATCCCGTAGGCCTGGACGACCTCGAAACGAGCCCGGGGGTCTGCGAAGAACACCAGCAAGGATAGCATGTAGCCCAGCCCGAACAGAGCGCCCCGTCGCCCGGGCCGGATGGCCCGGTGAATCCGCACGCCTCCAGAGACCTCTCGCGCCGGCTGGCCCGGGAGATGTCGCGTCACCACGGTTACGTCATCACCCGACTCTGCCAACTGCGAGGCCAGCAGCGATGCCTGGCGCTCGGCCCCGCCCATCACCGGCGGGAAGTATGGGATGCAGAGGCAGATCCGCATCGCGTCTACATCCGGGCGGCCGCGTAGCCGTGGCTCGCACCCCGGACCCAGGCTCCGGGGTTGAGAGTGAGGGTGCGAGCCGGCTGTTCCGCCCTACTGATCGCCGAGCGGAGGAGCGACACATACAGACAGACACGTGGCCGCTCCTTCGGAAGGGAGGTCGTCTCTCGTGGCGTTCTCTCGGGTGTCATGGCCGCTGGCTCACCAACGACCGCCTCCGCTGGTCAACCAGCCGGAGCATGCGGTAGACCGTCATGGCTCGGCGCATCCGAGCTCTCAGGAGCAGCCGAGGGGATTCCCCCTGCGAGGCCGCCAAGAACTCGTAGAGATCTGACAGGGTTGCCAGGCTCTGACTCAGCGTCATTCCCCTTGACCGCAGCGCCGCTCGGGCTTGGTCGCCCAAGGCCTTCGCCTCATCGGGATGAGTCAGGAGGCGAAGGATGGCTGCAGCCAGAGAGGCGGGTTCGCCGGGTTCGACCAGGATGCCCGTGACCCCGTCTTCGACCAATTCCGGGATGTCTCCCACCCGGCTTGCCACTACCGCGCGACCGACCGCCATCCCCTCCAGCAGAATCTTGGGCACGCTTTCGAAGCGGAGCGACGGGATGACGAGAATATCCAGGGCGTGGAGCACGTCGGCGAGCTGAG
>CAZXXV010000425.1:0-4268 GCA_964644725.1 uncultured bacterium | reverse complement strand
AGGCCGCGCCGATGGTGATGATGATCAGGGTGAGGGGCGAGGCATCCCGCGCCGGCCGCAGCCCCACCCGGTACAGGCTCGCCGCGAAGACCCCGACTCCCACCACGGCCACCGCCACGGCCAGGCCTTGAGGCAGGCCGGCGGCGATGAGTGAGACGGCCAGGAGCGCGCCCAGCATGGCAAATTCGCCCTGGGCGAAATTGATGACCGAGGTCACGCTGTAGATCACCACGAAGCCCAGGGCGATCAGGGCGTAGATGCTCCCGTTGGTGATCCCCGTGATCACGTATTGGAGGAGTTGCTGGGCAGAGGTCATCGTTCAGGGCCTTCCCCACAAAACGCCGGGGCGGGGCCCGGAACGCCCCGCCCCGTATCCGAGAGCACAAACCCTGCCCGCGGCGATGTCACTTCGCCAGTTGCCACTGGCCGTTCACGATCTCGTAGATGGTGACTGCCCGCTTGTCCAGGCCGTTGTGATCCGTGACCGACATGTTGAAGACGCCGCCGATGCCGACGAACTCCTTGATCTTCTCCAACTCGTTCCGGATGGCGGCGCGGAAGCTGATCAGGTCATCCGGACTGGTCCGGGCCGCGGCGGCCTCCACTGCCCGGTAGGCCAGCCAAATGGCGTCCCAGCCGTGCCCGCCGAAGGTGTTGCGGGGGCCGTACTTCGCCTCAAACGCTTTGGCATAGGCGACGAGAGTCTTCTTTTGCTTGTCGCTGTCCGGCAGGCCCTCGGCCGTCAGCAGCTTTCCGGCAGGGAACCTCACGCCGTTTGCCGCCGGCCCGGCGAGTTCGATGAACCGCTTGTTGGCTACTCCATGGCTCTGGAAGAGGGGGATCTGGAGGCCCAGTTCCTTGGCGTTCTTCGTCACCACCGAGGCCGCGGGCGGAATGGCCCACACCACCAAGGCTTGGGCGTCGCCGCCCTTCACTTTGGTGAGCTGGGTCGTCATGTCCACGTCCTTGTCGCCGAAGCGCTCGTTGGCCACGATGGCGATCCCCGCCCTCTTGGCCAGCCAATCGAACTCCAGCCGGCCACTGTCGCCGAACGCATTGTCCACGTTCATCCACGCGACCCTTGTGATTTTCTTGCTCACCAAATAATCCACCAGGACTTCGGCGATCAGGTGATCGCTCTGTGGGGTCTTGAACACCCAGAAGCTGTCCTTGACCGGCTCCACGATCTTGACGCTGGCGGCCATGGAGACCATGGGCACCTTGGCGGTCTGCACGGCATTCTTGATGGCCAGCGAGGTGCCACTCTGAGAACAACAGATCAGTGCCGCCACCTGATCTTCCTCGATGGCCTTCTTCGCCGCCAGCAATGTCTTGGTTTCGGTGCTCTCCCCATCGTAGATGACGAGCTTCACCGGCCGCCCCTTGATGCCGCCCTTCGCATCGATCTCTGCCTGGAGCATGAGGGCCGTGTCCCGCTCCGGCAGGCCCAGGGACGAGGCGGGTCCGGTGATGTCAGGAATGAACCCGAACTTGATGGACTGCTGGGCGAAAGCAGCGCCGACCACTCCCAGCGTCAGGGCCAACCCCAGGCCGATCATCCCACTCCAGAACCAGAGACACTTGTGCTGCACGGTCTTGCCCTTTTTCATTGAAACCCCCTTTCGCATGCCTTCCCCCATCCCGCTATCCGCTCCCCGGCTCCCGGATTTCGGATTTCATTTAGCCATCAGCTATCAGCGATCAGCTTTCAGCTTTCCGATGAAAGATGCGAGCATCCGCTTGACCTCGGTCACGTCACCTGCAAGACACTCGTAATCCGTGGCTTTCAGAAACTCCAGGTCACAAGCCAGAAGAAGATAATACTCCAGCTCGCTTGCAGACCCCATCCCGATCTGCAGAAAACGCCCAAATTCCCCGTCTCCACCTCTGCCACAACCCTCGGCAATGTTGGCCGGAATGGAAGTACAGCAACGCCGGATCTGGCTCGTCAGCCCGTACAGTTCCTCCGGCGGAAACTTTCGGGTGGCTTTATAAACCTGCAGCGCCAGGCGGTGGCTTTTCTCCCACACTTTCAGGTCTCGGAACGCCTTCATCGCTCACCTCCTGGCTGTCAGCCATCATCGAACTGCAACGATCAGCGGGCGGCTCTCAGGTAGGCGCTGAATGCTGACAACTGACCGCTGAAAGCTGACGAAGATTCGAAATCCGACATTCGACATTCGAAATCGGAGGTCTCTATCGCTTTCCGTACGCGTAAAATCCTTTCCCCGTTGATCGCCCCAGGTGGCCGGCGCGGACCAACTGGCGAAGCAGTGGCGCCGGACGATACCGGTCCTCCCCGTACTCGGCCTGCAAGCCTTCCAGCACGCCCAGGACCTGGTCCAGGCCGATCCGATCCGCCCACTCCAGGGGGCCCAGGGGGTAGTTCGTTCCCAGCTTCATCGCCGTGTCGATATCCTCGGCAGAGGCCACCCCTTCCATCAGGGCGAAGGCCGCCTCGTTGATGATCATGCAGAGGATGCGCGGGAACACGAGACCCGGCCCATCGGGGACAACCATCGGCTCCAGCCCCAGGCTCCGGAAGAACTCTCCCGCCTGATCCAGGGCTGCCGCCTCGGTCCAGGGGGTCGCTGCCAGTTCGACTGCCTGTCCATTCTGCAAGGGGGGGAGCGCCGCGAAGCCCACCACACGATGGCGGGCGTGGATGTCGGCCGCAGCCTCGGCCGCGCTGTGGCCCAGGGCAGCCGTGAGGATCAGTGTGCTCTCCGGGAGCTCGGGGTCCATCCACTCCGACGCCTCCGCCTCGATCACCACCTCTGCGTCTTGGTAGGCCTCACCCAGGTGCCGCAGGTACTGCTCCCGCCGGTTCTTATCCGTGAAGATCGCGTCCAAGTCCTCCCGCGTGTCCGGCCACGCCGGCGGGCGATGAACCAGGAATCCTGCCGCCCCGGTGACTTCCGCCAGCGCGTCGGCCAGCGGGCTCTGTCCAAGGATCAGAATGCTCCGGCTCATACAACCTCTTCACACAGGCCGGGGAGATTTGGAAACACCAGCCTAGGCTTTCCGGTCCTCCGGATATTCATAGAAGCCGCGACCCGTCTTGCGTCCCAGGAGGCCCGACTCCACCATGCGTTGCTGGATGGGGTGGGGGCGGAAGCGCGGGTCGTGGAAGAACGCCTCGAACACCGACCGGCTGACCGCGAAGTTGACATCGATGCCGATGAGATCCATCAGCTCGAAGGGCCCCATGCGGAACCGGCCAGCCCCCTTCATGACGCGATCAATGTGATCGTGGGCGATCCGACCCTCCCCCAGGATGCGCAGCGCCTCCAGGGAGAAGTGACGCGCGATCCGGTTGACGATGAAACCTGGGGAGTCCTTGGCGCGGACCGGCGTCTTTCCCAGACGGCGCGCGAGCGCCATCGTCTCCTCGACAACGGCCGGTTCCGTGCGCGGGCCCGCCACGACCTCCACCAGCGCCATGGCCGGAACCGGGTTGAAGAAGTGCATGCCGACCACGCGCTCCGGACGCCTGGTCGCACCCGCGATCGCGGTGATGGACAGGGAGGAGGTGTTGGTTGCCAGGATCGCGCCGGGGTCGGTGACCCCATCCAGCTCGGTGAACAGCCGCTGCTTGAGGGCGAGATCCTCGCGGGCAGCCTCGACGATGAACTCGGCGCCTCGAACCTCCGTGAGCTGGGTGATCGCCGACAGCCGACGGAGGGCCTCTTCAACCGCATCCGCCTGGACCTGGCCCTTGCCCACGGCGCGGCTCAGGCTCTGGGCGATGCGAGATTGCCCTTTGGCCAGCGCCGCCCCAACCGCATCGTACAGAAGCACTTGGAATCCACAGAGGATCGCCACCTGGGCGATCCCGGCGCCCATGGTGCCAGCGCCGATGATACCAATGGTCGTAATCCTGTCGCTCATGTCAATCGCCCAATCGCCATTTCGTCACGGATGGCGCAGTCTCGGGTGGCGCCACTCGCATGATGGCGTGCGGTGGCCTGGGTTCTTTCTCAGGGGTCCCAGCCTATCGTTCGACCGTCCGCCGAGGCAGTCTCTCGACACACCCACACAGGGACATCTGCCGGGTCACCTGATTCCGCATGTGATCGGGTGCGGCAGCCCTGGTCGCTATGAAACCCCGGGCGGGTCGGGGGCGTGTTGGCCAACGCGTAAGGGTGGTATTGTGCAAGTTCCGATGAAGGTAGGCGGGACTATATGTGTGCCCAAACCGGGGTGTCAAGGTCTTTTTCCCGAGAAGATGACCTTCGGTCGCGAGAAGGTGCAAATGGCGGAACCGC
>CAZXXV010000424.1:461-4271 GCA_964644725.1 uncultured bacterium | reverse complement strand
GTCAAGACTGTCGAAGGCGTTGCGGCCGCACCCTGTCTGAACGCAGGCTCGTGTACCACCGCGGGCGGAAATGGCGGAACGGCAGGAACGAGCATCGGAGGAATTGCTGGGCCGGCCGCTTCAAGCGCAGGCGGTAACGGTGGCATTGGCGGCGATGGCGGTGACGGTGGCCTCGGATCCCCCAGTACGGGTGGCGCGGGCGGCTCCGCGAACGGGGGTAATGCCGCCGCCGCCCCTGGTGGTACTGGCGGAACCGCCAGTTCCCCGGCGGGAAATGGCGGGAGCGGTGCGCCGGTGGCCGCAGTCGGCAACGGCGCAACGAGCCCTGGCGTAATTTCCCCGGCGGCCAGCGCCTCGGGCGATCTGGTCATCACGACCGGCGATGGGTCAAAGGTCACGGCCATGGACCAGCCGGTATTCACATTGGCCTTCACCGCCTCCCAGGCGCAGAATGACCTGTCGGCGCTCTTTATCAGCAACGTCGTGGGCCGGAGCCAGTTCGCCCTCAACCTGAACATCGCCTCTGCCGCGTTCACGACCGTTCCCTTCGCAAGCAATCCCATCGAAGGAAACGTGACCGGCGTGATCAAGCAGGTGAACACCGGCATCCAGTTCCGTGGGACGCCGATCACCGGCTCGACGACGATTGGAATCACCCACACGAACTAGTAGCGAGGATTTGGCCATGGGACGGCTGAGACGGTCTGCCAGCAGAAGGAGCAGGGGGCTCGTCCCCCTGCTCCTGGCCGCCGGCCTGGTGATGTGTCCTGGACCGGTGGCTTCGGCCCCGATCCCGCTGACCGATCAGGAGATGGACGAGGTGTCTGCCAGCGGGGGTTTCACTATTAACCTGGACGCCGGGGATCCTACCACGTTCAGCTTCAGCTTCGACCTGGGCGGGACCAATGGCGTCGGGAACGCGACGCTTTCCCCGCCTGTGGCGAGCCCATCCACGCTAAGCTTTCAGGGAACATCAATCTTCAACAACTCGTATTTCAACGTCCAGAACATGATTTTCAATCTGAACATCTGCATGCAGTGCAGGGGGACCATCCTGCAGTCAGGGATCGGGATCCCGATCACGATCAACAGCCAATGATCCATGCCTTCCGGTGGCCCCTCCTGCTCCTGGTGGTCAGCCTCCTCCTCGCGGCGCCAGCCAACGCAGAAATGCGGCCTCTGACGGATGAAGAGATGGACGCGGCCCCGGCTGGCGGGGTCACGGTCTCGCCGCCAAAGGCCAGCACCAGCTCCGAAGGGCCAGCGGTGGTTCCGCTTTCGCTGGCCGGCGGCCGCGTGACAAAGACGGTCAAAAGCTTCAAGGCCCTTCGGGAGGAGGGGGTAGTTCTGCAGAGACTGGACTACTCATGCGGCGCTGCGGCGCTCTCCACTGTCTTCACGTATGGGTTTCAGAATCCTGTCAAAGAAGAGGAAGTCGTCGCCACCATCCTGGTGACCGGCCAGACGCCGCAGGAGGGGCTTCGGAAGTATTTCCGTCGCAAGGGGTTCACGCTTCTGGACCTGAAGCGAGCAAGCGAGGCTCGGGGCTATAAGGGTGCGGGCTATCGAGGAATGACGGTGGATGATCTGGCGGAGAGCATCGAGCGGGACCACCTGCCGGTGCTGGTCTCCATCAGGCCAATGGGGTACTACCATTTCGTTGTGGTCCGGGGCTTTCTGGGAGACCGGGTGTTGCTGGCCGACCCGGCTGTCGGGAATGTGACAATGAAAATTTCCCGCTTCGAGGATGTCTGGGTGGACGGAATCGGATTTGTCGTGAGCCGGCCGGGTCCGACCGCCGGTCGGACCAGCCATCTCTTGGCATCGGCCGGGGAGACGGGTCTGACGTCTGCCACCGACGCTGCGTCCGGATCTGGTCCCAAAGGTGAGGTGCCCCCACTTCTCTCCCCACGGCCAAGAGAGGCGGTGCCAAGCTCTTCCCAGCTCATTCCGCTTCTGGATCAATCGGTCTTTCCTCCCCCCCAGGGTATGAACGCGAATCAGATCTTCAACAATGCGAAGGGGGACCGGATCATTTCTATCCTCGCCCTGCCGAACTACAATCCCCGCATCCAATATGGTGATCCGGCGGGGAAGTTTGTTGACTTCTCCCCGGCGCCAGGGCAGTCAATCACCAGCCCGTATGCCTCGTCGCAGTAAATCGTGACGCCTGCGAATAATTATGTGGCTGATCATGGGACCAGTCTCCAGGATGGTCAGGTTCATTCCGGGGATAGCCTTGCTCGTGGGGGGGATCGTTTTTGGATTGGCTATTTCTCATGCGCAGGCACAACAAGCACAAGATGAGAATATCGGGCAAGCCCTGGAACGGCGCGATAAAATCATCCAGCAGCTTCTAGAGCGGGTCGGGACCCTGGAGCAGGAGCTTCGAGCCCTGAAAGAGGGCCAGGCGAAACCAGAGGCAGCGGCTCCCGGCATCGTGCCGCCGCAAGTCGCGGGTCCGCCCCCCTCCACCCCGCAGCCGCAGGTACCCTCCCCGCCGGCCGCCGCAGCCCCCGCCGCGCCTTCGCCGCCTGCCGAGGAGGAGGAGCGCGAGGTTCCCAGGGTTCCCCTGGCTTCCGTGGAACGGGGTGGGAGTCTTCTCCGGTCCGGCTCCTTCCAGATCGAAACCAGCCTCGGCTACACCCATAGCGAGACCTCGCACTTGATCCTTACTGGCTTCAGCGTGCTTCCCCTGATCATTATGGGAACGCTGGAGTCGGAGAGGATCAAGCAGGACATCCTCACGCCCACCGTCAGGTTCCGGTATGGGCTCCTGAAGGATCTCCAGGCAGAGCTGAGCGTGCCGATGACGTACCAGATCCAATCTCGCATCCGGGTCAGCAACCAGGCGGCTGGCTTGGTCGCGGAGTCGGCAAACCAGTTCGGCCTGGGGGACATAGAGGGGGCCATCACTTACCAGCCGATCTACGAGAGCGGATGGATCCCCGATGTGACGGTAAGCCTTCGCGCCCGGGCACCCACCGGGCGCTCCCAGTTCGACATATTCGACGCCATCGTCAAGAAAGGTCCGTTCGCCGACGTTGAAGATTTTGTCTCGCGCCTGAATGCCGAAGGCCTCCCGCTCGGGTCCGGGTTCTGGGGACTCAGCGGAAGCGTCTCGGCCGTAAAGGCATTCGATCCGGTCATCTTGTTTGGGACTGTGGGTTACGGATACAATTTTGAGCGCCGGGCGACAACCGTCTCGATCACGAGCGAGCCTGCGGAGGGGGGGGTTCGACTCTTCCCTACCGCACTCCAGTCGAACGTCAAGTCTGGCGACAACGTGTCCCTCAGCTTTGGGTTCGCCGTGGTGTTGACGAATCAGGTGTCGGTGAGCTTCAGCTTCTTGGACCAGATAACCTTCAAGACGCGGGTGAATGGGCTTCAAGCGGACGGCTCCGACACGAATGTTGGCCAGTTCCAAACCGGTTTCACGCTGGCCGTGACTCCCCGCGTCTCGTTGAACATCACGGGCACCATCGGTCTCACCCCGGATGCGCCGAACCTGGGCCTCGGTGCGAGTGTGTCCACCAGTTTCGCGTCGATCAGAGACCTCTGGCCGTTCGGGAAGGAGTGAGGAGAGAGATTCTCGAGGGAGAAATCAGCAGGCGGCCGTCCTTGACACCCGGCCCTGTTCCGTGGTACGAAACTCGGGTTAAACGCGAGCGGTTGTTGGCGAGGCATCTCGCCAGGCAGTGTCGCAGACGCGGATGGCTGGGTAGGATACAGGGGCCCGGAGCCGAATAGTCACATCCATCAGGTCACCCCCGGGAAGCCCTCGGCGTATTGGCTCCTGCCCGGCCTCCA
>CAZXXV010000424.1:0-451 GCA_964644725.1 uncultured bacterium | reverse complement strand
GTGATGGCGCTCCTCAAGCGGTGGCTGACGGGTACCCATCAGGACGAGTTCACGTTCGGATTCGACTGGCGGATCTCCCGGCACCCGGGGAAATTCATCTTCCGCTGGGTTAAACACGCTCTGGCCGTCGAACCCGCTCCCTCCACCCGATGGTCAAGCATGCGCGAGGCAGAAAGCCAAGAAGCCGCAAAATCGAACGGTAGCCTGGGAAGCCCTGGATTCGACATCGCAGGACGCCGACTTGGCCCGGGAGGGCCATGTCTCCTAGTGGGAGAAGTGGCCCAGGCTCACGATGGCAGTCTGGGCATGGCCCATGCCTTCATTGACGCGATCGCGAATGCTGGTGCCGATGCCGTCAAGTTTCAAACGCACATTGCCGCCGCGGAAAGTACCCCTGCGGAGCAGTGGCGTGTTCAGTTCAGCCTTCAGGATGCGACCCGGTACGACTATT
>CAZXXV010000423.1:0-4282 GCA_964644725.1 uncultured bacterium | reverse complement strand
GGACACGCTGGGCGCCGTCACCATGCTGATCCAGCACCGGCTCACGGGACAGGCGACGTACCTCGGGGACCTGGTGCACGTGGACCGCGGCCGGAACAGATGCGTGTTCTGGCACTGCGGGGTGGGGGCCTATTCCCTGGCGTCGCCACGGACGGGACCGGTCGCCGGCGTCCAGCCCAACCGCAACCTCGGGTTTGCCCTGAACAACGGGCTGAGAAGCGGCCCGGTCACCGTTGCGCGCCTCGGTCAGGCGAAGGGCGGCTTCCGCATGCTCGTCCTTAAAGGCGAGGCGCTGGATGAGCCCAATCGCTTCTGGGGGACGAGCGTGGAGGTGCGGCTCGCGCGGCCTGTGCCCGAAGTGCTGGATGCCGTGATCTATGGCGGCTTCGAACACCATTACGCCTTAGTGTGGGAGGACATCGCTGGGGAGCTGGTCGAGCTCTGCTCGATCCTGGGCATCCCGGCTGTCACCCTTTGAAGGAAAAGGGATGGCGATGGCCACTGAGGCAAAGCCGGGCGCTGGTACACGAGCAATCGGGATCGGTATCCTTGGCTATGGGTCCATGGGGCGCGCCCACAGCATGGCCTTCCATCGCCTGCCGCAGGCCTTCTGGCCTCCTCCTCTCACGCCATGCCTGGTGGCAATTGCGGGGAGGTCTGCCGAGAAGGTTTCCGACGCGGCCGCGCGACTCGGCTTTGCGACCTGGTACGGGCGGTGGGAAGATCTGGTGGCCGACGAGCGGGTGGAGCTGTTCGACAACACGGGTCCGAACCACCTGCACGTGGAGCCCTGCATCGCGGCCGCTAGGGCAGGGAAGCATGTCCTGTGCGAAAAACCGCTGGCGCGCAACGCGGCCGAGGCCCTCCGCATGCTGGAAGCGGTGCGCTCGGCAGGTGTCACGCACATGTGCGGCTTCAATTATCGCTTCCTGCCGGCGATCCGGCTGGCAAAGCAGGTCATCGAGGAGGGCCGGCTGGGCAGGATCCTGCAGTTTCGGGCCCGCTATCTGCAGTCGTCGCTGGCCGATCCGGCCTTTCCTTTTCGATGGAGATTGGACCGTGATCTGGCCGGCTCCGGAGTGCTGGGCGATCTGGGCTCCCACATCATTGATCTGGCGAGGTTCCTGGTCGGAGAGCCGGTCAGCATCATGGGTCGGATGGCCACCTTCTTCGACCGCCGTCCCCTGGACGGAGATCCAACGCGCTTCGAGCGGGTGAGGACCGACGACGCGTTCCAGGCTCTCGTGGAATTTTCCGGCGGGGCCACGGGCGTGCTGGAAGCGTCTAAGGTAAGTCTCGGCAGCCAGAACCGGCTGGAGCTGGAGGTGAACGGGTCCGAGGGGAGCCTCCGGTACAGCCTGGAGAAGATGAACGAGCTGCAGGTCTACCTGCGAGAGGACGAGAAGTCGTCTCTGGCGGGATTCCGCCAGGTGGACGTCACAAACACCGGGCATCCGTTCGCCACCCGGTGGTGGCCCCGGCACCCGCTCGGCTGGGATCAGACCTTCGTTCACGAGCTGGCGCACATGCTGGACGCCATCGCGGGCAACGGCGCCATCGCCCCCTACGGCGCGACGTTTGAGGATGGTTACCGCGCCGCGATGATCTGCGATGCCATCGCAGCCTCGGCGCAGAGCGGCTCCAGGGTCAGGATTGAATACGCTGGGGCGGAGGGAACCCGATGAAGCTCGGAATCTTGACCACACTGTTTCAGGACAGGCCGCTCTCGGAGGTGCTGCGTGTTGTGGCCGACCTCGGGTATGAGACGGTGGAGCTGCCGGCATGGCGCGGCAGCCGGCACCTGGATCTGGATGCAGTGCTCGATGACGGTGGTCGGGGTCTCCGCAATCTAGTGAAAGAGTATGGGCTTGAGATCTCGGCGCTCAATGACGGCCGGGAGGGACAGCTGGTGCTCGGTCCGCAGGACTGGACCATGGACAAGTGGGCCCCGGTCCAGGGCCTGGCCGAACGGATCAAGTACGGGACGGAGTGCCTCACGCGCGCCGCGCAGGCGGCCGCCGCCCTGGAGGTGCCGGTGGTCACCGGCTTCGTGGGCTCCCCGGTCTGGGACAAGTGGTACAACTACCCCTCCACAAACGAGCGGGCGTACGAGCTGGCGTGGGAGCTGTTTGCCGAACGGGTCAATCCCATCCTCGACGAGTTCGCGCGCTGCGGGGTGCGATTCGCCTTCGAGGTCCACCCGACGGAGATCGCTTACAACCTGGAGACGGCCGAGCACGCCCTGGAGGTCCTGGGCAACCGCAGCGAGTTCGGTTTCAATTTCGACCCCAGCCACCTCACCTGGCAGGGGATCGATCCCGTGGTGTTCATCAAGCGCCTGGGGAAGCGCCTCTATCACGCTCATGCCAAGGACGGCGAGGTGCAGCAGGACGAGGTCAGGCGGAGCGGCGTGCTTTCCGGCGGGTCCTGGACCCGGCCGGATCGTGGCTTCCGCTTTCGGGTGCCGGGCTGGGGCGACGTGGATTGGCGCCGGGTCATCAGCGCCCTGGCGGCCGTGGGGTACGATTACGTGCTCTCCTTCGAGCACGAGGATCCGGTGATGTCTCCCGAGGACGGCTGCGAAAAGGCCATCGCCTTCCTGCGCCCGCTCATCATCAAGAAGCCGCTGACGTCTGTGTGGTGGTAAAGCTCCTGGCCCCCTCCCATTCAGCGAGAGAGAATATCTCGGCGCTCTACTTTCTTGCTATGCCCTCCAACCTCCCCTGTGTCCTCGGAAATGCGCCTTCCCCTCGTTGACTCAGAAACGCCGCCAGATCTATTGAGCAGTATTCATTGCACCGGCGAAAGCGTCAGCCCAATGATAGTTGACCCAGCCCGCACACTACGCAGGTTGGTGCGCTCGGCCGGGAAGCAACCATAAGGGAAGAGGCGCTCGTGATGGATGGCGCCTAGCCCCACAGGAGCCGGGCAAAAGCGATGAAGGCTTGGTCACTTTGCAGGCAATAACAGGTTGGGCAACCACATCGCCAGGGCCGGGATGTAGGTGACGAGAAAGAGCGCGATCACCAGGGCGATCAGGAACGGCCACACTTCCCGTGAAAACTCTGAGATGCTCACCTTTCCCAGGGAGCAAACCACGTACATGATCATGCCGACCGGGGGCGTGATGGTCCCGATCATGCTGTTCACCGTATACACCACTCCGAAGTGCACTGGGTCGATGCCGGCCTGCTGAATGATCGGCATGACCACGGGAATGGCCATGACCATGACGGCGATCCCCTCCATGAAACAACCGACGATCAAGAACAGGATGTTGAGGGCCAGGTACAGTTGCCACTGGCTAAAGTTGATGCTCTGAAACAGGGCAAAGACTGTCTGGGGGGCCTGTTCGATGGTGAGCACCCAACCGAAGGGCTGCGCCGCGGAGATGATGATCGAGATGGCGGCCGTGCTGAGCGCCGAGTCGGTGACGACCTTGGCAAGGTTCCGCAGGGTGATCTCTTTGTACACGAAGAAACCCAGGATGAAGGCGTAAGCGGCACCGGCCGCGGCTGCCTCGGTGGGCGTCATGACGCCGCCGATGATGCCACCCAGGATGATCACGGGCATCCCCAATGGCGGCAGGGCACGCAGGGTGGCCTTCCCGAGTTCCGCCCAGGAGGCTCGCGCCTCGCTCGGATAGCGGCGTCGCTTCGCGATGAAGTAGACGAAGATCATGAGCATCATCCCCATCAGCACCCCCGGGATGGCGCCTCCCAGCAGCAGCCGGCCGATGGAGGCATTGGCGATCGAGCCGTAGATGACGAAGGGGATGCTCGGGGGAATAATGGGGCCGATGGTGGAGGCCGCACCGACAATGGCCGCGGAAAACGCCTTCCCATAGCGCGCCTTTTCCATGGCCGGTAGCAGGACGCTCCCGGTGCCGGCGGCGTCCGCCACGCCGGAGCCGGACATGCCCGCCATGATCATGTTGGCCACGACCGACACGTGGGCGAGGCCACCCGTGATGTGGCCGACCAGGGTCTTGGCGAGGGTGACCAGCCGGTCGGTGATGCCGCCCGTGTTCATGAGGTTGCCGGCCAGGATGAAGAAGGGGATGGCCAGCAGGGGGAAGGTATCAATCCCGCCGATCATCCGCTGGACCATCCCGTGCAAGGGGATCTGCGGGCCGAGAACCATGTAGGCTGCGGCGGCGAAGGCCATGGACCAGGCGATCGGTGCCCTCAGCGCGAAGAGAATCAGCATGATGATGAACAGCCAGGCCATCATGGGCGGCTTCCCTCGGTCAACGCGCCACGGAGGTCACTCCAGAGTCCCC
>CAZXXV010000422.1:0-4301 GCA_964644725.1 uncultured bacterium | reverse complement strand
GCAGAAGATCTTCGCCGCCGCCGCCGGGAAGAACATCGCCGACATCCTTTTCATCGACGATTCCTGGCTCCCCGGCTTCTTGAAGGAGGAGATGCTGGAGCCGGTGGCGGATGCCAAGGCCAAGGCGTGGCTTGACGCGGTCTCGCCCGAGATCCGGACGCTGGCCGACTACGGCAAGGGTCGGATGTGGGGCTACGTTCAGTACGGCATCGACGTGTACGGCCTGACCTGGAACAAGGACCAGTTCAAGGAGGTCGGGCTGGATCCTGAGAAACCGCCCAAGACCTGGGCCGAGTTCCGGGACTACGCGAAGAAACTGACCAAGCGGGACGCCCAGGGGAACATCACGCGGGTCGGCTATGCCATCCGGCACGTCGGCCAGCCCCACGGGGTCGTCCACAAGCACTTCTGGGCGATCTATGGGGCGGGGGCCGCGCTCATTGACACTCCGCTCGCTCTGCGTGGCGGCAAGTACATGGTCAACACTCCGGGGGGCAAGGCAGCCCTCCAGCTCGTCCTGGACATGCTGGACGTGGACAAGTCCACCAGCCTGAACTTCCCCGACCCGCGTGCGGCCTTCCTGAAGGGCATCGCCTCGATGCAGATCAGCGAGACGGTCAGCATCCGGGCGCGCCAGCCCAAGGAAGCGCCCGATCTCAAGTGGGGCATGGCGCTCCCGCCGGTGCCGAAGGCGGGCGACAAGCCGGCGACCAACCTGGGCGGCTGGCTGTACTCGGTCCCAAAGCAAGCCAAGAACAAGGCCGATGCCTGGAAGCTGATCGAGTGGCTGAACAGCCCCGAGAAGGACTACGAGCTTTGCAAGCAGTACGGCGCCTCACCGCGCTACAAGGCTAACTGGGAGAAAGAGCCGTTCAAGTCCGACTCGTACGATCAGGGGTTGAAGCAGCTCTACCCCTATGGGATCAAGCTGCCCATCAATCTGGGCTTTAACGGGATTATGGAGGCCACGGGCAACGCCATCCAGAAGGTCTGGCACCACGAGGCCACGGTGGACGCGGCCCTGGCCGAGGCGGAGCGCCTGGCGAATAAGGCCATCGCCGACGCTACCAAGTAGTCGCGACGTATCCTCCGGCCACTGCCCCACGGGGGCACCCCCGTGGGGCAGTCTTTTTGTGACCGCATCCCCGAGCGGGAGGGAACGGTGTGACCAGAGAACGCAGGCGATCCCCCCGACAGGTTCTGGCTCGGCTCCACTCCCGGCACGTCCTCCATGCCTACCTGTTCATCGCGCCGGTCATCATTCTTTTCGGGATATTCCGAATCGTTCCCTCGATCCAGACTCTCCTCTACAGCTTTTACAAGGTGGAGCTACTCAGGGGCCGGTTCACGTTCATCGGACTGGAGAACTTCTCCTCCCTGTTCGCCGACGAGATCTTCCGCAAGGCAGCCGTCAACACGCTGACCTACGTCATCACCATCGTGCCCGTCTCGGCCTTCCTGGGCCTGATCCTGGCGGTCCTGTTCAACGCCCGATTCCACCTCAAGGAATTCTTCAAGGCTGTGTACTTCTCCCCCATGGTCACCAGCACAGTGGCTGCGGCCATGGTCTGGTGGTGGATGTACAACCCGCAATTCGGCATCTTCAATGTCCTGCTGAAGCTGGTCGGGCTCCCGGAGCAGCCCTGGTTGATGTCCAGCCACATGGCCCTCCCCTCCATCATCATTTTCAGTGTGTGGAAGAACCTAGGCTACAACATGATTATCTATCTGGCGGGACTCCAGGCCATCCCACAGCAGTTCTACGAGGCGGCCACCATTGACGGGGCCGGCGCCCTGAGGCGCTTCCGGCACGTCACCATCCCACTCCTCGCTCCCACCACCACCTTCCTCCTGATCTACGACACCATCCTGGCGCTGCAGGTCTTTGACCAGGTCTTCGTCCTGACGGGTGGCGGGCCGGCCGGCTCCACCAACGTCGTCGTGCTGGACCTCTACCGGCAGGCCTTCGAGCGGTACAACTTCGGTTATGCCGCCGCCGAAGCGATGGTCCTTTTCCTTTTCATCATGGCGGTCACCATCCTGCAGTACTACTACAGCAAGCGATACGAGGTCGCCTATTAGGGGAGGGGAGATGGTTCGCTCCATCTTGGTGCCAGTCGGAAGGTTGAGCCTGTACCTCGTGGTGGGCGCGGTGGCAGCGCTCATGATCTTGCCGTTTTACTGGATGCTCATCACCGCCGTCATGCCCGCGCCCGACATCCTCGCCTTCCCCCCCAAGTGGATCCCCACCCGCCTGACCCTGGAACACTTCGTCGCGGCCTTCGCCAAGGCGCCCTGGCTGACCTACTACTGGAACAGCTTCGTCGTCGCGGTCGGGTCGGTCAGTTGCTCGCTCCTCTTCGGCTTGTTCGCCGGGTACGCTTTCGCCGTCTATCGCTTTCCTCTTCAGAATTTCTTCTTCTTGCTCATCCTGGGGACCTTGATGGTGCCCGTCCAGGTCACCTCGGTTGCCCTCTACATCCAACTCTCCAAGATCGGCTGGGTGGATACCTTTCTGGGCATTCTGGCGCCCAACTTCGCCAGCGCGTTCGGGGTCTTCATGCTCCGCCAGGGGATCAAGCAGATTCCAGTGGACGTTATCGAGGCGGCTCGGATAGACGGGGCCGGCGAGATGCGGATCGTTCTCACCATCATCGCCCCCCTCATCAAGACAACAGTCGCCACTGTGGCCATGATCTTGTTCCTGGGCTCCTGGAACGACTTCCTCTGGCCGGTGATCATCATCAACTCCTCGGACCTCCGGACGCTGCCGGTGGGCATCGCCCTGTTCAAGGATCCCTACGGCAACATCAACTACGGGCCGCTCATGGCGGCGACGCTCATCTCGACGGCGCCGATGCTCGTGGCCTACGTCATCTCCCAGAAATACATGATCCGGGGCATCGCCCTCACCGGGCTCAAAGGGTAGGTCGGGACGATTTTGGGATTGTTGATTGACGATTGGCCAATGAAGGAAGAACACTGAAGGGCGTCATCTCATAACGGGGGCAGCGCGCGAAACAGCGCACGGCGAGAACGACCCCTTCCTGCGACACAGCAAGACAAACAGGACGGGCGCGCTGGGGAAGTATCGGCCTCAATCCTCCGGGGCTTGCGGCACAGGCGCACGCGAGACAGACCGGTGTGCGGACACACGCTCCAGCAATGTCACGGGCTAATCAAAGACGGGGGGAAGCGGAATCGGTCCGCACGCACAGTGCGCTGTCGTGAGCACGCCTCGCCGATAAGGAATTGTATCGGGGAGTTGCAGCAGGGAGGTGACGACGCCCGTTGGCTCGGGCGCCGTCACCTCGAATGTCGTTTGCCTGACCAGTTCAGGACGGCTTGACCTTCGTCTCCGGTTGCTCCCGGGGGCCGAACTTCAGTGCCTGCTCCACGATGTCCACCCCGACCGCCTCACTCCAGGCGGCCAGCAGCCGGTGCACGACCGGGCCGGGCACGCCGGTCCCGATCGGCCGCCGATCCACCCGCGTCACGGGCAGGACACAGGGGCTGGTGCTCGAGAAGAAGGCCTCATCCGCGGTGTAGAGGTCGTAGGGCTGCAGGTCTTCCTCGACGATGGGGATGCCGAGCCCCTTCGCCAGGTCGAAGACCATGGCGCGGGAGACGCCCTGGAGGACCGAGCGATCGCCGGCGGTGCGGATGACGCCGGCCGTGACCAGGAACACGTTGTAGCCGACCCCTTCGGCGAGATTGCCGCGGCTATCCAGGAGGATCGGCCACCCCGCGCTGTCCACATCGCCAGCTTCCAGCTCCGCCAGGTTGAAGTTCATGCGGCTGAAGTTCTTGACCTTCGGGTCCAGCGCGTCGGGCGCGAAGCTGCGGCTCCGGACGATGACGCCGTGGGCGCCCTCCTGATACAGGTGGGCGAACCGGCCGAGGCCCAGGGAGCGGATGAAGACGCCGACGGCCGGCGGCCCGGCGCTGTGCGCCCAGCGGCCGCGCCCCCGGGTCACGAACTGCCACACGGCGAAGTCCCCGACCTCCGCCCGGAAAGGCTCGTTGCGCGCGATGATCTCCTCGCTGATCCGCACCATGTCGTCGGGGGACAGGCCGGGATCGATCCGGACGTACTTGAGCGAGCGGTACAGCCGATCCACATGCTCCCGCAATCGGAAGCTCTTCCCATTGAAGGTGCGGAACACGTCGAAGACGGCGTCTCCCACGAGGAACCCCCGGTCCATGGGATCGATCTTGACCTGGCTGGCCGGCATCCATTCCCCGCAGAAATACGCCACGTAGTCTGCCATGGTTCCTCCTCATGCGTAGCGGATCACGAC
>CAZXXV010000421.1:0-4308 GCA_964644725.1 uncultured bacterium | reverse complement strand
GGCCGATGGCGTTCAGCATCCCGGCCGGCGTCTCGACCACTCGCGGAGGCGGGTTTCCGGCCCGCGGGAGGCGGGTGATGGTCTTGACCACCAGGGCTCCCAGTCGGTTCAAGTCCATGTACTGCTCGAACTCGCGGGCGTAGCCGAAGGTCCCCGAGGCGGTCATGACCGGGTTTCGCATCCGGATGCCGGCCACGTCGACCGACAGGTCGACGGGGACCCGAGACCGGGGACCGGGAGTCGGATCGTGGCTCATGGCTGATGGCTCATGGCTGATGGTTTCTCTCGACAGCGAAATCCGACAGAGATCTCCGAGAAAAGCGTTCGATCCCTTTCGCTGTCGCTGTCCCTGTCGCCACTCGGCTCACCAGCGTATCTCCCGCGAGTCGAACACCGGTCCGTCCTTGCAGACCAGCTTGTAGGTCTTTACTTCCGCCTTCACCTCAATCGCACATCCCATGCACGCGCCGAAGCCGCAGGCCATATTGGCCTCGACGGAGACCTGACACGGGACCGCAAACTCCTCGGCCAGCCTCGCAACCGCCGCGAGCATCCCCGGAGGCCCGCAGGTGTAGACCGTGAAACGTGAACCGTGATGCGTGATCAAAAAGGGTCGAAGAAGATCGGTGATAAGGCCCTTCGTCCCCAGGCTGCCATCCTCTGTCGTGATGTGAACGCTGGCGCCGGTCTCCTCGAAATCCTTCACGCACAGGATGTCCTCGGAGGTCTTGCCGCCAAGAAACACCTCCACATTGCGGATTGTGGATTGCGGATTGCGGAATTGGGCGATTTGAGTCGCCAGAGCGGCGATGGGAGGGACGCCGATCCCGCCCGCCACGAGAACGGCCAGCGTGAGATCATCCAGCAGCGTGAACGCGTTGCCGAGCGGGCCGAGGATCTCGACCTCTTGCGACGGCTCCATCCGGGCCAGGTACTGCGTTCCTTTTCCCAGCACCTTGTACAGGATCTCGATGACGGGTGGCGAACCCTCCGCTCGCGACCCGGTCGCGCCTCCACCGCCGGAAATGCGATAGATGGAGAAGGCGCGCGGGAGGAACGGATCCCCGACCCAGGATGGGCGGACCATCACGAACTCCCCGGCACGGAAGGTCACAGGAAACGCCGGGGTAACCAGGCCGAGATGCATGTACGCCGTCGAAATCGGACGATTGAAGGCAACGGTGGCGCGCACGGGGACCTCAGACCGCAGCGTGGTACTCCTGCAAGGGGCGGATGGCCATCCCCCGCTGGCGGAGGGACCGGATCGCCTCGGCCACGGCCGACGCCGCCGCCATGGTGGTGAAATAGGGAATCCCCATAGTCACGGCCGTTCGTCGGATGGAATAGGAATCCATCCGCGCGCTGCGGCCCTCGGGCGTATTGATGACCAGCGCGACCTCGCCGTTCTTCATCCGGTCCACGATGTGCGGCCGGATCTTGTCGGTGACCTTGTACACCCGCTCCACTGGGACCCCGGCGTGCTGGATCACCGCGGCCGTCCCCTCGGTGGCAATGAGCCGGAAGCCCAGCTCGACCAACTTGGCGGCGAGGCTCGCGACGGAGGGTTTGTCCTTGTTTCGGACGCTGAGGAAGATCGTTCCGCTCAGCGGGAGGTGCCCGCTGGCCGCGATCTGCGACTTGGCAAAGGCCCGGCCGAAGTCGGCATCGATCCCCATCACCTCGCCCGTGGACTTCATCTCCGGCCCCAGGACAGCGTCCACGTTGGGGAACTTGGCAAAGGGGAGGACGGCCTCCTTGACGGCGACGTGGGAGAGGCGTCGCTCCTCGGTGAACCCCAGCTCCTTCAGGCTGGCGCCCAGCATCACCTTGGCAGCCAGCTTGGCCAGGGGCACCCCGATGGCCTTGCTCACGAACGGGACGGTGCGGGACGCCCGGGGGTTCACCTCCAGGACGTAGACCGTCCCGTCCTTGATAGCAAACTGGATGTTGATCAGTCCCACCACACCCAGCTCCAGGGCCATGGCCGCGGTCTGTTCCCGGATCTCCTTCAGCAGGCTGTCGCTGATGGAGCGGGGCGGCAGCGAACAGGCCGAGTCGCCCGAGTGGATCCCGGCCTCCTCGATGTGTTCCATGATCCCGCCGATGACCACGGTCTGCCCGTCCGAGATGGCATCCACGTCCATCTCGATGGCATCCTCGAGAAACTTGTCCACCAGGATGGGATGATCGGGCGAGGCCTGGACCGCCCGCTCCATGTAGCCCCGCAGGTCGTCCTCGTCGTACACGATCTCCATGGCGCGCCCGCCCAGGACGTACGAGGGACGCACCAGGACCGGATACCCGATCTGACGGGCGATGAGCGCCGCCTGATGGAACGAGATAGCGGTGCCGTTGGGGGGCTGGTCCAATCCCAGCTTCTGCAGCAGTTGCTTGAACCGCTCGCGATCCTCCGCCCGGTCGATGGCGTCGGGCGAGGTCCCCAGGATTTTCACGCCCGCCTTCTGGAGAGGGACCGCCAGCTTGAGCGGCGTCTGCCCGCCGAACTGGACGATGACGCCCGCGGGCTTCTCCCGGTCCACGATGTTGAGGACGTCCTCCAGCGTGAGTGGCTCGAAGTACAGGCGATCCGCCGTGTCGTAATCCGTCGAGACCGTCTCGGGGTTGCAGTTGACCATGATGGTCTCGTACCCCATCTCCTTCAGGGCGAAGACGGCGTGGACGCAGCAGTAGTCGAACTCGATCCCCTGGCCGATCCGGTTGGGACCGGCCCCCAGGATGACCACCTTGGACCGGTCGGTGGGGTTGGCCTCGCATTCGCGCTCGTAGGTGGAGTAGAAGTACGGGGTGTAGGCCACGAATTCCGCGGCGCAGGTGTCCACCATCTTGAAGGTGGCTTCGATCCCCATCTTCTTCCGAGCGTCGCGGATCGTGAGCTCGTCCGACCCGACGAGTTGGGCCAGGCGTCGGTCCGAGAACCCCAGGGCCTTCGCCTCGCGCATGACAGGCGACGTGAACAGCCGGATCAGCGAGGGCCGGCCGCTTTCCAGATGCCGGAGTCGCTCCTCGAATTCCACGAGCTGCTGGATGTTGGCCAGGAACCAGGGATCGATCTTGGTGAGGGCGTGAATCTCCTCGATATCCATGCCTAACCGCAGGGCGTCCGCGATGTGGAACACCCGGTCGCACTTCGGGACCCGTAGGCTCTCGCGGATTCCCTTCAGCAGCCCGTCCCGGCCGCCCTGGGTGTCCCTGATCCTGGTTTCCAGACCGTAGGCGTCGATCTCCAGCGACCGGATGGCCTTCTGGAGCGCCTCCTTGAACGTCCGGCCGATGGCCATGGCCTCGCCCACCGACTTCATTTGGGTGGTGAGGGTGTCATCGGCCCCTGGGAACTTCTCGAAGGCCCAGCGGGGATATTTCACCACGCAGTAGTCGATGGTCGGCTCGAAGCTGGCCGGGGTCTCGCGGGTGATGTCGTTCCGGACCTCGTCCAGGCGGTAGCCGACCGCCAGCTTGGCCGCAATCTTGGCGATGGGGAAGCCGGTGGCCTTGCTGGCCAGGGCGGAACTCCGGGAGACGCGGGGGTTCATCTCGATCACGACCATCCGCCCCGTGGCCGGATCCACCGCGAACTGGATGTTGCTCCCGCCGGTCTCAACCCCGATCTCCCGGATGATTGCGATGGCGGCATCGCGCATCATCTGGTACTCCTTGTCCGTCAGGGTCTGCGCCGGCGCCACCGTGATGGAATCGCCCGTGTGGATCCCCATCGGGTCGAAGTTCTCGATGGAGCAGATGATGACCACGTTGTCGTTCAGGTCCCGCATGACCTCCAGCTCGTATTCCTTCCAGCCGATGACCGAGGCCTCGATCAGGACCTGGCGGACGGGGCTGAGGTTCAGGCCCCACTGGACAAAGTCCTCGAACTCTTCCCGGTTGTAGGCGATGTTGCCCCCCGTCCCACCCAGGGTGAAGGAGGGGCGGATGATGGCAGGATAGCCCACACGCTGGATGATCGCCAGCGCATCCCCCAACGAATGAGCATAGCCACTCTCGGGGACCTCCAGCCCGATGCGCGTCATGGCCTGCTTGAACAGCTCGCGGTCCTCGGCCTTCTTGATGGCGGGCAGCTTTGCCCCAATCAGCTCCACCTGGTACCGGTCCAGGACGCCGGACTCGGCCAGGGCCACGGCGGTGTTCAGCGCCGTCTGCCCCCCCAGGGTCGGCAGCAGAGCGTCCGGTCGCTCCTTCTCGATGATGGCGGCCACCACCTCGGGCGTGATGGGCTCGATGTAGGTCCGGTCACCGAACTCGGGGTCGGTCATGATGGTTGCGGGGTTGCTGTTC
>CAZXXV010000420.1:0-4311 GCA_964644725.1 uncultured bacterium | reverse complement strand
CGATCGCGGCCTTCAGGCAGGCCAGGGTCCTGTGGCGCGTATCGCAGCGGAAATCCCCGACGCTCGCTCCCAGGATGCAGGCGGTGCCCGCCACGTCCACCATCTGGCCCTCGCGCAGGATCCCCGCCCCCACGAATACCGCCTTCGCCAGCGCGTTCCCGAATCGCACCGTCTCCTCCTGCCCCTCGCGTACTGCCCTCGCCTCCGGCCAATCCTCCATCGCGCCGATGACCCCCACGTCCAGCGCCACCCCCTCGGCGATCGCCTTCTCCATCGCCTCCCGCAGCAGCGCCCGGCTCGTCGCACAATGCCGCCCCGCGTGGGCCCGCAGGTACGCCCGCACAAACTCCTCCAGCTCCGGCGTGAACTCTGGCTCCCCGCCGACCTCCTCCTGCGCCGCCGCGGCCACCAGCTCCCCGTACGTCCCCGCCGCCGGCCGCATCTGGTCGAACACGAACCGCCCGTGCTCCTCGTAAAACCCCTCCAGCCACAGCTCGAACTCCGCCCGCCCCCGTCTCTCCCCTCCTCCCCCGCTTCCGGGGGAGGTCGGGTGGGGGTTCCCCCTGCTTCCGAGCATCTTCCTCGCCGCCGCCCCCACGTCGTTCCGTTCCCGCCGCAACACCCTGGCCAGCGCATCCGCATAGATCTTCCGGTGCGCCTGCTCCAGCCGGTGCCGCAGTTGGCCCGCCCGCCCTGCCCGCTCCTCGCCCGTTTCCCCTCTTCCCCTTTTTCCCACTTGCCCACTCGCCGTCTCGCTGCTCCCCAACCCCTCTCCCGCCTGCCCCGCCGGCACCATGTTCAGCGGAATCAGGTACACGTCCCCGCCCGGGATCGGGTTCATATTCTCCAGCGAACGCACGTCGTTCGCGCTCATCCATCCGTTCTGCCTGGCCGATGCGTACGCCTGGTACCGGCTCAGGATGTCCCCGCGCAGCAGCCCGTCCACCAGAAACTCCACGAAAACCGACCGCCGCTCCGCCTCCGTCAGCAGGTCCATGTTCAGCGCCTGCTCCCAGCGCACGCACCACGGCCGGATCGTGTGCGTCACAAAGTCGATCGACTGGTGCTCGATATTGGAAAACGACGCCCGGTCCAGGTCCCCCACCATGTGCGGCGGCACCCGGTACATCCGCGTGATCTCGATCGACTGAAATTTCCGAGTCTCCAGGAACTGGCTGTCCTGCGGCGCGATCCCCACCTGCTTGTAGCTGATCCCCTCCTCCAGGATGGCCACCCGGTGGGCCTTCGACAGCCCCTGGTGCGATTCCTCCCAGCTCTTGCGCATCCGCTCGTGCGCCGGCTCGGACAAGGTCCCCGGGTGCTCCAGCACTCCGCCCGGGCTGGCATTGTTCCCGTAGAATCGCGCCCCGTACTCCTCCGTGGCCAGCGCCAGGGCCACCGGCTGCCGCCCGTAGGCGATCACCGAATATCCGCTGATCCCATTAAACCCCAGCCCGTGGATGTGCAGGATCCTTTCCGCCGGCAGCGTCTCCACGTGGCTGCCGCTCACCTTATCGACTACCGTGTAATGGTACAGCAGCCGCCCCGCCTTGCGCTCCACCCGCATGCGGTCCGGGCGCAGCGGCCACAGCGCCAGCACCTGCCCCCCGTTCCCGAACTCGATCTCCGCGTAGGCGTTTCCCCACAGGCACACGTGGCCCATCAGCGTCTCGCGCAGCTCGAACGACGTCATCTCTGGGTTGGCCCGATCGTGCAGGATCGGGTACAGGTAATGGTCGAGTGCCCGCTCCTTGCCCCCGTCCTCCCGCCTGCGGTACACCGGCAGCGGCAGGCTGGCCAACGTCTCCGCCAGGATGCGCACGCAGGCAAACACCGTCGTCGAAGATATCGCCTTGCTCTCATCGACGCTGATCCCCGTCGCCGTCTGCGTCTGCGACAGCGAGTCCACCCATCCCGGCGGCTCCTGCGACACGTGGAACCCGCGCCATTCCGCCAGCTTGAGCACCGCCCCATCCAGCCAGTTCATAGGACCAAAAATCCTCGACCCTCGTATACCGAGCCCGCCGGCTGATGCCGCAGCGCGCGGTCCAGGCCCATGATCAGCGCCACGCACCCATCGATCTTCTCGAGTGATCGCCCCTTATCCGGCTTGATGTTCCCCGCCGCGTCCACCCCCGCCACCAAGTTGTCCGCCATCCACGTCAGCACCGGATTATTCCCGTGCGCCAGCTTGTGCCCCATCACCAGCCGCTCCAGCTCCTTCATCGGCGGCGACATCGACACGAATCCCTGCCCGAATTGCACGCACACCAGCCCCAGCTCCATGATGTCCTGGATCACCTTCGTCGCCCCCCAGCGGTCGAATGCAACCTCTTTCAGGTCATACGCCTGCGCGTCTTCGTCGATTTGCGCCAGGATGAACTCGTAATCGATCACGTTCCCCGACGTCGCCGTCATCAGGCCCTGCCGCACCCAGGCCTCGTACGGCACGCGGTCCCGGTGGCTGCGCTCGTGCATGTTCTCCTCCGGGATCCAGAATCGGCACAATACCTGATACGGGTCCTCCGCGCCCTCCGGCGGGAAGACCAGCACGAAAGCCGACACGTCCACGATGCTCGACAGATCCAGCCCCCCGTAGCAGGTCCGCCCGCGCAGCCCCGCCGCGTCCACCGCCCCGCCGCACGCCCGCCAGTGCATCGTGTTCATCCACTTGGTCACCGCCTGCGTCCAGATGTCCAGCTCGAGGCGCAGGAAGGCGTTCAGCGCCGACGGGATCTCCTTCGCCCTGGCCGCCTTGCGCCGCATGTCCTCCAGCTTCTTGGACACCCCTAAATTGGGGTTGGCTTTGATCCAACAAACCTCGTCCTCCCAGTCGTCCGCAGGGGCCAGGCTCCCAGGGGCCATCTCAGGGGGGCCTGCCCCGGGCCCCACCATCGCCTCCTGCATGGTCGCCTTGGACTCAGGGTGCAGAGACTGATCCCCGTCCAGGCAGTAGATGATCCCGAACATCGAATCATCCTCCACAATACCGTCGAGCACCTTCTGCACGTACTCGTGCATCTGGTAGCACAGCGACTGGCGGTCGTACCCCGCCGTCGTGATGGCCAGCATCAGCGGCTGCCGCCGCGAACCCGTCGCCGTCTCCAGCGCATCCCAGGTCTCCCTGGTTTTATGCGCGTGCAGCTCGTCCACGATCGCCCCGTGCACGTTCAGCCCATCCATCGAGTCCGCGTCCCTGCCCAGCGGCTCGAACTTCGTCGCCGTCTCGGGAATGTTAAGATTATCGTGGACCACCCGCACCCGCTTGCGCAGGTACGGCGAGGCCTTGACCATCCGCGTCGCCTCGGAGTGCGCGATCCGCGCCTGGGCCCGCATCACCCCGGCCGTATAGACCTCCGCGCCCGGTTCTCCGTCCGCCACCATCAGGTACAGCCCGATCCCCGCGCCCAGGGTCGTTTTCCCGTTCTTCCTTCCGACCTCCAGATATGCCGTCCGGAATCGCCGCGTCCCGTCCTCTCGCTTCCACCCGAACACCGACCCCACGACGAATTGCTGCCACGGCTCCAGAGAGATGATTCTCCCCGCCCACTCCCCCTTGGAGTGATGCAGGAATTGGAAAAACCCGATCGCGTGCCGGGCTGCCGCCTCGTCCCAGCGCAATCCCCGCTCCGCGCCGGTGTGGAGGTCGCGCCGGTGCCGCTCGCACGCCAGTCGCACCCATCGGCACGCCGGGATCCCGCCGCTCAGCACTGCCTCGATGTATTCGTCGAGGCGAATCGATGGTTTCGCGGCGAACCCCGCTCCCTGACTGGCCCGGGCGCTCTCAGGCACGGCCTTCCCTCTCTGCCATGAACTCCTCGAACGGATCCTCCTCCACCGGCTCGGGCACGCTGATCCGAGAGCGGCTGCTCGGCGTCATCCCGAATTCCGCCGCGTATGCCCGGTAGGCCGCGCTCTGGTCGCGCACCACCTGCAGCAGCGGATGCTTGCGCAGCAGCCCCGTCTCGTCCCGGACCTGCAGCCCCTCCGCGGCGATGATCCGCAGCGCCTCCCGCGCCATGGCATAGTGCTCCGCCATCAGCGCCGCTGCCGGCAGATCCACCGCCGCCAGGAGTCCCGCCGCCAGCAGCCGCGGCACATTTCGCTGCCAGTAGTGCCGCGCGCCCGCACTGAGTCCGCGCGGCATGCGCATCCCCGCCGCCGATTCGCACGCCGCCTCACGCGCATTCAGCGGCCTGCGACCTGGATTCCCCGCCAGTTTGCGCAGTGCCGTGGGTGTGGGTCGAGGACCTGGTTTCATCAGCTCACTCCATGGAAATGAGATCCAACCTGCGACCAAGAATGCGAGAT
>CAZXXV010000419.1:0-4325 GCA_964644725.1 uncultured bacterium | reverse complement strand
CCGCCCTGGACCGTCTCTCCCGGGCGCGGGATGTGCGGCACCTGAACGACGAGGTCCATGTTGATCCCGCCCACCACACAGATGTCTGTCATCCAGCGCTCCGCTCCCCCACCCACACGGTTCTCATGTAGCCTGGGTTCATACCACAACCCCTCGGTTGTCGCAACCGCTGTTGGCCTCTCCTCTGCTCCCCTGCACCTCCGCTCCTCTGCTCATCTATCTCCTTGCCCTCGCTTCCTTGCTTCTCAGCCTTCTGCTTGCTGCTTTCCGCCTTCTGCCTTCTAGCTTTCCAGTCTCCCAGCCGGGCGGCGCGGAAAACCCTTTGACAGGCAGCCACGAAATGGGAAATGCTTACGGAGCGTGGAAGATCCGACTGTGGCCGGTATCACTATCTCAATCTGGAGGAGTGCCATCATGCGCAGCCTGAGCCGACGTACCTTCCTTGCTCTCCTATGCGGTAGTCTGATCCTCCTGGGGCTCACCCCATCGCTTCCCGCCGCACCGGCCGAGCGTACGACTCGCCTGACCATCCTCCAGATCAACGACGTGTACGAGATCACCCCTGTGGAGAAGGGCAAGAAGGGTGGCCTGGCCCGCGTGGCCACACTGCGGGATCGCATCGCCAAGGAATCTCCCTATACGGTCTTCGTCTTGCCTGGCGACTTCCTCTCGCCCTCCACCATGTCCAGCATGTTCCAGGGGAGCCAGATGGTGGCCACCCTCAACGCCGCCGGCCTGGACCTCGCGACCTTCGGGACCCACGAGTTCGACTTCGGCGCGGAGGTCACCCGGGAGCGGATGCGGGAATCGCGTTTCACCTGGGTGTCGGCCAACGCGCTCGACCCGGCAACGGGCCTGCCCTTCGGTGGCGCGGTGCCCTTCGTCCTGCGGGAGTACGGTGGAATCCGGGTCGCCTTCTTCGGCCTCGTGACGCCCGACACCCACACACTGTCCAAGGGAGCCGCCAGCCTGAAGTTCCTGGACCCCATCCAGGCCGCCAAGGACGTGGTCGCCCGGGCCCGCCGCGCCAGGGCGGATGTGATCATCGCCCTCACGCATCAGGACATGGCAGAGGACAAGCAGCTTGCGGCGGTGGTCCCAGAGATTGACCTGATCCTCGGCGGGCACGAGCACGTGCCTCTGGACGCCACGGTTGGGCGGACCCTCATCCTCAAGACGGGGGCCGACGCAGTGTTGCTGGGACGGATCGACCTCACAGTCACCGCGGGCCGGGGCGGCCGGCGCGTCGAGTCCAAGTGGGAGCTGATCGCCGTGACGGACGAGATCCCGGAGAAGCCCGAGGTGGCGGCCGTCGTGAAGCAGTATGAAAGCGTCATGGCCGCGCAACTGGATGTGGTCGTAGGCGCAACCTCCGTGCCCCTGGACACGCGGAACGACATCGTGCGCACGCAAGAGTCAGCGGTGGGCAATCTCATCGCCGACCTGATGCGTGCCGCCATGCAGGCGGATGTCGCCCTGATCAACGGAGGCGGAATCCGGGGCAACGCCGTGCTCCCCTCGGGGCCGCTTCGCCGCCGGGACGTCTTGTCGATCCTGCCCTTTGCCAACAAGATCGTGAAGGTGGATGTAACCGGCGAGATCCTGCGCGCGGCGCTCGAGAATGGTCTGAGCCAAGTGGAGCGGACGGCCGGCCGCTTCCCCCAGGTTTCGGGCCTCCGGTACGTCTTCGATCCCAAGCGACCGGCGGGGTCGCGCCTCGTCTCGGTCAGCGTCGGCGGCCAGCCGCTGGACCCCCGGGCCAACTACACCCTGGCAACCTTTGACTTCATCCTTGGGGGCGGCGACGGGTACACCATGCTGAAGGAGGGGAAGGTCCTGGTCAAGGCTGAGAACGGCCCCATGGACTCCGACCTCCTGATCGAACGGCTGAAGGCCGGACCGATCGCGCCGGTCCTCGACGGCCGCGCCTCGCGCGTCCCCTAGCCAAGTACCGGCTGGGGATGCCCGACAGTTCCTGCTCGCTGGATTCGCCGGGATCGCGCTACACGAAGGGCAAGCGCCTCACGTCCTCATTTCCTCATTCACCGGCCTAGCTCGAGCACCGCACAGGAGACCACGATGGCAAACGTCGCGATTGTGGGCGCCGGCATGATGGGCACGGCGACCGCGTATCCTCTGGCCGACAACGGACACGCCGTCCAGCTGGTCGGCACGCACCTGGACGGCGAGATCATTCGGAGTTGCAAGGAAAGACACTACCATCCGCGGCTCAAACGCGAGCTCCCGCCCAATGTCCGGCCCTACTACGTGGAAGAAGTGGCAGAGGCGCTCAAGGGCGTGGACGTCATCGTCAGCGGGGTGAATTCCCTGGGCGCGCACTGGATCGGGCGAACGATCGGGCCGCACCTCGTCTCCGGGCAATTGATCATCGCGGTCACCAAGGGTCTGGAGAGTACGGCTGAAGGCGACCTGATGATCCTTCCCGATGTCCTGGCGAGTGAGCTGCCCGCCGGCATCCGGGATAAGGTCAGGTTAGCCGCCATCGGCGGACCATGCATCGCCGGGGAGTTGGCCGGCCGCCGCCGCAGTTGCGTTGTCTTCGGCTCGCGCGACAGCGAGGCGGTCGAAAAACTTGCCGCCGTCTTTCGCACCTCGTATTACCACGTCTGGACGACGACGGACCTGGTGGGACTCGAATACTGCGCCGCACTCAAGAATGCGTACACGCTTGCCGTCGGGCTTGCGGCCGGGACCCTGGAAAAGATGGGTGGTGTGGATGCGGCCGGCGCCCACATGCACAATCTGGCGGCGGCGGTCTTCGGGCAGGCCTGCACCGAGATCGAGCGGATGCTCCAGATTGCGGGCGGCACCCGGCATTTCGCCTATGGACTGCCGGGCGCCGGCGACCTGTACGTGACGTGCCAGGGCGGTCGCACGGTGCGGCTGGGAAGGCTGCTGGGCATGGGTCACACCTTCAACGAGGCGCGGGAGATCATGGCCGGCGAGACGCTGGAGTCGGCCGAGATCGTGCGAGAGATGGGAAAGGCCCTGCCCAGGCTGGTCGAGCGCGGACGGCTGAGACCGGACGAGCTGCCGATGCTCCGTACGCTGGTTGACGTCCTCGTCCATGGGCAACCGGTCAACGTCCCACTGGAAAGGTTCTTCGGGGGCATCGGGCGTCTCTGAGCGCGCCGACCCGTCCAGGAGCCCGGCTCACGGAACGGGACCAGCACATGCTGAAAGAGTCCCGGCAGGAATTCACCCGTTTTCAACAAGGCGCGGAACGCCTGAAGGCAGCCATGGCCGGCGTCCCCGACCGGATCCCGGTCTCTGCCCAGATGCATGAGTTCGTCGCAGCCCAGCGAGGAATCCCTCGGCGGGAGTTCTTCACGAACCCGGAGATCATGGTGCCCGCCATCCTGGAGGTCCAGGCCGAACATGGCCTGGATGTGGCATCGGTCACCTTTGATGTTTACAACATCGAGGCCGAGGGGCTGGGCCAGAAGCTGGTGTGGAGCGACGCATTCATGCCTGACGTTGACCGCAGCGAGATGCTGATTCGGGACCGGGACGACCTGTCCCGGATCCGGACGCCGGATTTCGAATCGGCGGGTCGCTTCACCCAGGTCATCCAGATGCACGCACTCTTCAAGAAGCTCACCGGAATCGAGCCGACCCTCAGTTTCTGCGCTCCCTTCTCGCTGGCAGCGAACATGCGAGGGATCGAGCCCCTGCTTCTGGACATCCACGACGACCCAGAGTTTGCGAGACACCTGTTCGACCGCCTCACCGAAGAGATCCTGGCGCCCTGGATTCTCTACCAGAAGAAACACTTTCCGCACGCCACGAAGATCAGCGGGGCGGACGCCACTGCCTCCCCGCCCATCGTCACTGTCTCCATCCTGAAGCAATGGGTCATCCCCTACATCCTGAGGCTGCGCGAGCTGTGCGGCCCGGAGGTGTACGTGGCCAACTGGGTGGGCGAGCGTTACTTGGCAAACCCGGAAGAGATGCTGGACCTGAAGCTCACGGTAGGCTCGGGGTCGCTTCTCGGGCAAGATCCGGACGTCGAAAAGCTCGGGCCGACTTTCTACAAGCAGTATGCTGTCCGCCACAACCTGCCGCTGGTTCTAGGCGTCGGCGCCGGTTTCCTGGCTCAAAGCACCCCCGCGGCCATCGTCGAGCGGGTACGCCACTACGTGGAGGTCGGTGGGCGGGGCGGCTGGTTCGCACTCTACCTATGCAATATCGGTGGGAGCACCCCGCCGGAAAACGTCAAGGCCGCAATCGAGGCAGCGCACGCCTACGGGGTGTGTTGAGTTGGCGACACGCAGTGCCATACAAGACCTGATTGCTCTCCTCGG
>CAZXXV010000418.1:0-4354 GCA_964644725.1 uncultured bacterium | reverse complement strand
TGGTCGCCGTGAACTCGAAAGGCGACTTCACGCACGTCCTGCTGATCGGCCCGTTGCTGAAGCGGGGTGTTGATCTGAGCAAGGTGACGGTGGTGGAAATCGGCGGGTCGGGAGCACGCGTGCGCGCGCTCCTCTCCGGGCGGGTGGATGCGGTCCCCGTGCACTTCGACCAGGCCCTCGAGCTGGCTAAGGAGGGTAACTACCCGATCATGGTGGAGCCTTGGAAGGAATACCGGGCCTGGTTCGGCGAGGTCTACTTCGCCACCGCGGACTGGCTCAAGAAGCCGGAGAACAAGCGCGCTGCGGTTGACCTGCTGAAGGCGACCCTGATGGCCTTCCGCCGCGCGAACAGCGACTTCGCCTGGTTTGCCCAGCAGTATCGCAAGCACTCGACCGCGCCGGACGCCAGCAAGATATCGGATGACGCGCTCCGGCCGGTCTGGGAGACATTGAGTCAGCAGATAAAGGCCTGGCCGAACTCGATGGAGCCCTTCACGGCAGCAAATTTCAAGGATCTTGTGCCCGTGTACAAGGCAGCCGACGCCCTGCAGGGAACGGTCGAGGTCGAGAAGGTTATTGATCGGACGTACCTTGAGCAGGCCCTGAAGGAACTCGGCTAGGATCATGCAGGAACCAAAGCTTGAGGCCAGGCACGTCAGCAAGAGCTTCCGGCGCGGAAGCGCAGGGACCGTGCAGGTTCTGCAAGATCTCTCCCTGGAAGTCGCGAACCTGGAGTTCCTTGTCCTGCTCGGCCCCAGCGGTTGCGGCAAGTCCACGCTGCTCCGCATCATTGATGGGCTGATTCCGTGTGACACCGGCTCGATCCTCCTGAACGGCCAGGATGTCACTGGCCTCACGGGCCACGACCGCGGCATGGTCTTCCAAACGTTCGACCTCTTCCCCTGGCGCACCGCCCTGGGCAACGTCGAGTTCGGCCTGGAAGTCCTGGGCGTTTCCAAGGCGGAGCGGCGGGAGATCAGCCGGCACTACATCAATCTGGTCGGGTTGTCGGGATTCGAAGACGCCTTGCCGCACGAACTGAGCGGCGGCATGCAGCAGCGGGTTGGGATCGCCCGGGCCTTCGCCATCCGCCCCGAGGTACTTCTGATGGACGAGCCGTTCGGGTCCCTGGACGTCCAGACCCGCGACATCCTGCAGGACGAACTCCTGCGGATCTGGGAGCAGGAACAGAAGACCGTGGTCTTCGTGACCCACAGCATCGAGGAGGCCATCTACCTGGCGGATCGGATCATCCTCTTCAGTCCCCTGCCGGCCCGAATCGAACGGATCATCCACGTTCCCTTTGGGCGACCGCGGCGGGAAGAGATGAAGACGGAGCGGGCCTTCCTGTCGCTCCGTCGCGAGATCTGGGAGATCCTCAAGAAGGGCCTGCGGGTCTGACCTCGCGGCAGGGGTCACCCGGGGTGTGTTCGCACCTCGGTGCCATCGTCTTGCTTTGCCGCGCGGTCTGGGACACGTGAGTCCCTGCACTGGTGCATTCTCTGACGGATTCCATCGAGCAGTCACCTGAAGAGAGGAGAGCCATGGAGAAGAAAGACGTACGGGTCCCCTGGGATGTCTTGAAGCAGTTCAGCCAGGAGGTCTTCACGCGGGTAGGTTTCACCCCCGAGGGTGCCGAGGCCCAGGCGGATGTGCTGGTCTGGGCCAATCTGCGCGGGGTGGACTCCCACGGCGTCCTGCGGATTCCCTGGTACGTGCAGCTCGTGGACAAAGGCCAGATGAAGCCCAGGCCGAACATCCAGATCCAGAAGGAGACGCCTGCCACCCTGCTCATCGACGCCGACTTCGCCCCCGGCCCCGTGGTCACGGTGCTGGCCATGAAGCGGGTGATGGAGAAGGCGAGGCAGGTCGGCATCGGCTGGGCGCTCATCCGCAACACCATGCACCAGGGGGCCATGGGGTATTACTCGCTGATGGCGGCCAAGGAGGGCATGGCGGGCATCACCTTCGTCTGCAACCCGCCGAACATGGCGCCGCACGGCGCTCGGGCAGTAGGGGTTCACAACAGCCCCATCGCGATCTCCGTGCCGGGCAAGCGGCATCGCCCGCTCATCCTGGACATGGCCACCAGCGTCGCGGCGGGCGGGAAGCTCAATCTCGCCATTGACAAGGGCGTGTCGATTCCAGAAGGATGGGCGCTGGACAAGGAAGGAAAGCCCACCACCGATCCTAAGGTGGCGGCTATCCTGATGCCCGCAGGGGCGTACAAGGGATCCGGGCTGGCCCTGATGTTCGAGTGTCTCTCCAGCCTTTTCGTGGGAAATCCCCTGCTGATCCCCGCACTCCAGGGCAAGCCGGGGGCCACGAACCACCGGCAGAATAGTGTCGTAGCGGCCGTCAACATCGGGACATTCACCGACGTGGAGGACTATACGGCGCACGTGGACACCCTCATTGACGAGCTGAAGGCGCTCCCGCCGGCCGAGGGAGTCAAGGAAGTGCTGGTCCCGGGCGAGCCGGAAGACAAGGTGCACGAGGAGCGCTTGCGCCTCGGCATTCCCCTGCCCGAGGGGACGGTCCGGAACCTCAGGGGTGTCGCCGAGCGGTTCGGCGTCCTCCTCCCGACCGGCCTGTAACCCTGCGGCGGCACGCTGGGGTGAGTGCGGAGTCACTCGCCTGGGGTCCCCCCCACGATCTGAACGGAGGAAGCCGATTGTGAGCAAGCGTATTGTACTCATCCATGCGGTGACAACGGCGATCCCGCCGATCTTGCACGCCTTCCGCGAGGGCTGGCCCGAGGCCGAGCTGAGCAACCTGCTCGACGACGATCTGATGCCCGCCCTGCGTCGCGACGGTGGGCTGAGCGTGGGGATCACGCGGCGGATCTGCGAGCTGGCCTTATATGCCGCCCGAACGGGCGCCGACGGGATCCTCTTCACCTGCTCTGTGTTCACGGCGGCTGAAGACCTGGCCAAGCAGCTCGTCCCGATCCCGCTGCTCAAGCCGGACGAGGCCATGATTGCCGCCGCCCTGGATGCCGGCAAGCGCATCGGCGTGGTGGCAACAAACCCACCAGCCGCCCCCGCCGCGGAGGCCCAGCTCAAGTCGGCCGCCGCAGCTCGCGGGATGGAGATCGAGGTGGTTTCGGCGCTGGCGAACGGCGCCATCGCCGCCATGAACGCCGGTGATGCCGCCGCGCATGACCGCCTGATCGCCGAGGCGGCCGCGACGCTGGACGGCGCCGTTGATGTGATCTGCCTGGCCCAGGTATCCATGGGGATGGCCAGGGCAGAAGTCCAGGCCAGGGTAAGTATCCCGGTTCTGACCAGTCCCGCGACCGCGGTCGCCCGCCTGAAAGCGATACTGACCGGCTCCGCGGGGGCATGAGCTGACTTCCAGGGAGGCGCACACCGGATTTCGATGCACCGGCACTGAACCGGTCGATGAGGGAAACAGATGAACAGGTTGGCGATCATCACCGCGTTTCTGGGCGAGGTCAGGAACCGGTACATGCAGTACCAGGGGAGTCGCACTCTGGCAGAGAAGCTGGAGATGGCCTCCCGCGTCAAGGGCCTGGACGGACTGGAGTTGTGCTATCCCGCCGACTTCGAGAATCCGGCGGAATTGAAGGCGCTGCTCAAACGGTACCCTTTCGGGATCTCGGGGGTCAACTTCCGCTCGCGCCGCACGGGGAAATGGTGGCGAGGCTCCTTTATCTCGGAAAAATCGAGCGAACGTCAGGAAGTGGTCAGCGACCTCAAGCGCGCCATGGATTTCGCCGCAGAGCTAGGATGCAACCGGGTGACCACCTGCCCGCTGAACGAAGGGGCGGATACGCTCTTCGAGGTAGATTACATCAAGGCCTACGAGTACGCAGCCGAGGCGTTCTCGGCGGCGTGCGCCCACAACCGGAACATTCGTCTCTGCATCGAGTACAAGAAAAACGACCCGATCGCGCGCTGCATCTTCGGTACGGCCGGCGAGACGGCCAGCTTCTGCCAGCTCACCGGCGCGGAGAACCTGGGTGCCACGCTGGACATTGGCCATGCGCTGTACGCGGACGAGCGCCCCGCCCAGTCGGCGGCCCTGCTGGCCCGGGCGAACCGGCTTTTCTATGTCCACCTGAACGATAACGACGGACGGTGGGACTGGGACATGCTCCCGGGCGCCTTCCACCTCTGGGAATTCGTCGAGCTGTTCTATACCCTGCGCAAGCTGGGCTACACGGACGATTGGTACGCGTTCGACGTCTACCCCAAAGAGATTGACACGGTGGAGACCTTCAATGCGGCGATGCGCCTGACGCGAAAACTGGAAGAGATCACGGACCGGATCGACGTAGCAACCATGGAGCAGCTCCTGAAGGAGCGCAATTCCTCCCAGACCATCCCCT
>CAZXXV010000417.1:0-4357 GCA_964644725.1 uncultured bacterium | reverse complement strand
CTAAGGCAACGTAGGGTGCAACGTGTCCAATTAAAGTGTCATAGGCGAACCCCGTCTTCTTTCGAGGAGGAGCCCCATGAAGAGCTTCGCGTTCAAGATCGACCCGCTCACGGGTGAGGAGTATTACGAGGTCTACCTGAGCGGGCTGCAGCTTCTCACCGATCCCCTTCTCAACAAGGCCAGCTGCTTCACCGAGGAGGAGCGCATCACGCTGAAGCTGGACGGGCTCCTGCCCCACGGGGTCTCGCGCATCGAGGACCAGGTGGAGCGGTGCCTGGAGGCCTACCGGCCCAAGCCCGACGACCTGGAGCGCTACATCTACCTCCAGGGGCTCCTGAACCGCAACGAAACACTGTTCTACCGCCTCCTCACCGAGAACCTGAACGAGATGGTGCCCATCGTGTACACCCCCACGGTAGGCCAGGCATGCCTCATGATGAGCCACATCATGCGGCACCCCAGGGGCATCTACATCCACCCGGGCAACATCGCGAAGATCGACGAGATCTTCCAGAACATCTCCCTGCCCCAGGTCCAGCTCATCGTCGTCACGGATGGCGAGCGCATCTTGGGCCTCGGCGACCTGGGTGCCGACGGCATGGGCATCCCGGTGGGGAAGGTGAGCCTCTACGTAGCGGCGGGTGGGCTGCACCCGGCGTGCTGCCTACCAATGTGCATCGACGTGGGCACCAACAACGAAAGGCTGCTCAAGGACCCGCTCTACATGGGCCACCGGAAGCCACGCCTGGACGGGACGGAGTACTTCGATTTCGTGGAGCGCTTCGTCCTCGGCGTGAAGCGGAATTTCCCCAACGCGCTGCTGCAGTGGGAGGACTTCTCCAAGCAGAAGGCCTTCAAGCTCCTGAGCCGCTACCGCGAGCGCATCCTCTGCTTCAACGACGACAACCAGGGCACGGGCGCCACGGCCTGCGCGGCCCTCCTGACGGCCATGCGGATCAAGAAGAGCCGCTTCGCCGACCAGCGGTACGTCATCGTGGGCATGGGCCAGGCGGGTGCCGGCATCGCCGACAACATCATGGCCGTCCTCAAGGAGGAGGGCCTGTCCGAAGAGGAAGCCCGCCTCCGCATCTTCGCCATCGACCAGCAGGGTCTCCTCGTGGAGGACGACCCCGTCCTGGAGGAGCAGCAGCGCCGGTACGCCCAGCCCCGCGCCGCCGTGGCGGACTGGAAGCTGGAGAGCCCCATGCACATCCACCTCATGGACGTGATGCGGAACGCCGAGGCCACCGTCCTCATGGGGGTTACGGCAAAGCGCGGCCTCTTCGACGAGAAGACGCTGAGACAGGTCGCGCAGAACACCGACCGGCCCGTCGTGCTGGCCCTCTCCAACCCCACGGCCAAGTCCGAGTGCACCCCCGAGGAGGTCATGAAGGCCACGGGTGGGCGCGGCCTCACGGCCACGGGCAGCCCCTTCCCGCCGTTGAAGATAGACGGGAGGGAGATCGGCATCGCCCAGTGCAACAACCTCTTCATCTTCCCCGGCATGGGGCTCGGCGCCCTGGTGGCCAAGGCCAACAAGGTCACGGACCAGATGTTCACGGCCGCGAGCAAGGCATTGAGCGCCTTCGTCGCGCCGGACCAGGCGGAGAGGGGCTACCTCCTGCCCGAGATGAGGGACATCCGGAGGGTCTCCTTCGAGGTGGCTCTCGCGGTGGCCAGGGAGGCGAGGGACGCCGGCTTGGGCCGGTTCCTCGACGACGAGAAGCTCGCCAGGGCCATCAAGAAGGCCCAGTGGGACCCGCATTTTTACCCGTACCGGGCGGGGAGGCTGCCGGTGTGACGCCCTTCTCGAATGTGGCCGCGCGAACCCTCCGCTAGCCGGAAACGCGGCAAGATCGCCTTGGGTTTCGACGAGCTCCTGGTGCGGGTTAGCCGTGCCACCCTTGTCCCTCCCGCCCTCATCACGGGGAGGAGTCGGGCTGAGAGCGTCTATCGAGCCCGAGCGCTCCTGTGCTACGCTGCGACATCTGTTGCGGCCCTCCCCGGGAGGAAGGTCGCAGACGCGCTGGGCCGGGACCCCTCCACAATCAGCCGGGCGGTTGGATGGGCGGAGCGGATGACCAAGGTGGAGCGTGAGAAGCTCCTTCAACGGATCTTCGGCCAAGAGTAAGATGCGCAATTACGCAAGCCTCGCCCCATTCCCTACAACGCCTTCCTCAAGTAACGGCACATGCCATCCCTGGATCGAGGACAGACCCGAGAGGTCATTCGGACGCCCCGGGTATTCCGAAGTGCTCAACGGGAGTAGCGGAGCAACGTCCCCCTGGGTTGGATGCAGAGGCTATCGAATGGCGGCGAGGAGGCGGGTGCCGATCTTCGCCGTGCGCGCCCGGATGGCGGTGGCGTCCACCGTCCGCGCGGTCCCCCCCCTCGACGATTACCCGGCCGTCCACCATGACGAGATCCACGTCCGATCCGCGGGCGGCGTGCACCAGGTTGGTGACGATGGTCTCGGGTGCGGCCGGCTGGAGGTGAAAGCGGTCCAGGCGGACGACCGTGAGGTCGGCGAGCATCCCGGGTGCCAGGGCGCCGGAGGGAACGCCCAGGGCCTGCGCCCCGCGGCGCGTGGCCATGGTCAGCACCTGCTCGGCGGGCAACACGCTGGGGTCGCGATGGGTGCCCTTGTGGATGAGCGAGGCGAACTTCATGACCTCGAACATGTCCAGGCTGTTGTTGGCCTTGGCCCCATCGGTGCCCAGCGCCACGTTCACGCCCGCCGCGAGAAGTTCGGGCACCGGGGCGATGCCCGAGCCCAGCTTGAGGTTGGCATGGGGGCAATGGGCCACGTGCGCCCCGGCTGCGGCCAGGGCTCGTCGCTCGGCCTCGTCAACCCAGACGCAATGGGCCAGGAGGGTCCGCGCGGTAAGGGCCCCGAGGTGGACGAGGTGCTCGACCGGCCGCCGCCCCGTTCGTGTCATCGTTCGTTCGACCGATCTTCGCGTCTCCGCGCAATGAAGATGCAGGCCTACGCCGTGGCGGGCCGCCAGCTCCGCCCCGGCTCGGACCTGGGCGTCGCTGCAGCTTTCCAGATCGTGGAGGCCGACCCACACCTGCACGCGGCGATCGGCCGCGCCTTCCCTCAAGAGCTGCTCCGTCTGATCCAATCTCGGCGTGAACGGCTTGGTGTCCGCTACGTAGGGGACCACCGCGGCCCGGATCCCCACCTCCTGGGCCGCCCGGATCGCCGCCCCCGGGAATAGACACATGTCCACGATGAGCGTCGTGCCCGAAAGGAGGCCCTCGCAGTAGGTGGCCAGGGCCGCCTGATAGACCTCCTCCTCGGCGAGATGCGACTGCTCGGCCTCGATGAGGCGCAGCCACGCCTCCAGGGGAAGGCCCTCGGCGCTCCCGCGGGTGAGGCTGGAATGTGAGTGGGCGTGGGCGTTGGTGAGGCCCGGGATCACCGCCCGTTCCCGGCAATCGATGATGCGGTCCACCGGCCCCTCCGGCGGCTCCCCGGGCCCCAGCGCGGCGATGGTGTTGCCCGCCGTGAGGAGCCATCCGATGAACGGCCGGGCGGCGTCCGGGGCGTTGGGTACGAGCAGCGCATCCCGGAACAGCACGCGGGCGGGCGTCACCGCTGGTATCCCTGCTCGACCTGCCATGCGCTGAAAGAGCGTTCCACCCGCCCGAAGAGGGCGAAGCAGCTCACCCCCAGCACCGCCAGCACGGTGATGGCCACGAAGAGCAAGTCCGTCTGGAGCTGCGTGGCGGAGGTGATCACCAGGAATCCCAGCCCCCGGTCCGAGCCGTAGAACTCGGCCACTACCGCCCCCACCAGGCTCAGGGACGAGGCGATGCGGAACGCGGCGAAGATGAACGGGAGCGCCGTCGGGAACTGGACCTTGGCGAAGACCTGCCAGCGCGTCGCGTTGATGGACCGCATGAAATCCAGCACGCGGGCATCCGCCGACTTGAACCCCCGGGTGGTGTTGGTCACGATGGGGAAGAAGCTGATGATGGCGGCGATCATGATCTTCGGCGTGAACCCGAAGCCGAACCAGATGGTGAGGAGCGGGATGATGGCGATGATCGGGATGGCGTTGGATACGACGACATAGGGGAACACTCCGCGCTCCAGGAAGCACGAATGGACGATCCCGGCCGAGAGGGCGATGCGCAGGCAGGCAAAGAGCGAGAACCCAGTGGCGGCCTCCATCACCGTGAGGCCGGTGTGGTACCAGAGAGTCTTCATCTTGAGAAAGCGGGCCACAACGGCGGAGGGGGCCGGCAAGAGCCACTTGGGGATCTCAAGCCCGCGAACCGCCCCCTCCCAGACCACCCATAAGCGCTAACATAGCGTCCATTTCAATGGCCGTTCGCCCTGAGCTTGTCG
>CAZXXV010000416.1:0-4366 GCA_964644725.1 uncultured bacterium | reverse complement strand
GGGGAGAGGCGAAGGTGAGGGGGTCACGCGCGGCGCTGGCGGGCTGTCCGAACCAGCCGCAAGGCCGGCCGGGCCAGCAGTTTCTGGAGGCGGAGGGCATCTTCCCCCATGAACAGGTTGTTGAACAGCACGTAAATCGGCTCCTCCCCTGCGCACTGCTCCGCCACAGCCTGGAAGCTTCCGTACAGACCCTTCTCCTCCTCGGGGATCGCCTTGCGGAGCCGCCGGTACGTCGGGCTTGACGGTTCGTGGGTGATGAGCTGCCAGGCTTTCATCGTGAACTCGAAGTCGGCTCGCCCGTTTCGCGAGCGGCGGGTCAGGGCCTCCCGACGCCATCGCTCCGCCGTCTGAATCCGGGGCAGGTTGTAGAAGGTCTGCTGCATCTCCACCACGGGAAACCGCCGGTAATACTCCGCGCGTGCCATGGGGAAACCGCAGCAGCCCACCTTGGCCTGCATGGTCGGCCTCTCCCCTCTCGGGTTCGATGCCTTGCCTCCTGCCCCCTGCTTTCTGCCTTCCGCTGTCTGCCTTCTGCCCATTCAACGCCTGGACCGCTTGTTCTCCAGCCACGAAACCAACTGCTTCTCCGGCCAGGTATTCACGACGTCGCCGGGCGTCAGCCAAGCCCGCCGCGCCACCGAAACGCCGAAGCGCATGTAGTCCAACTGACCAATGGTGTGCGCGTCGGTATTGATCGCGACGGGGATGCCCAGCTCTTTGGCTCGTCGCGCATGGAGATCGTTCAGGTCAAGCCGCGACGGCGAGGCGTTAATCTCCACGGCCACGCCGGCCGTCCGGGCGGCGGTGAGGACCGCCTCCATATCCACCTCGTATGCCCCGCGCTCACCGATGAGCCGTCCAGTAGGATGACCCAGCAAGTGAACTAGAGGGTGCTGTAAGGCCCGAACGATCCGCGCCGTCATCTCCTCCCGGGTCATCTTGAAGCGCGAGTGGACCGAGACCAGCACCAAGTCGAGCTGCCGGAGGATCTCGTCCGGAAAGTCCAGGCTCCCATCCCCCCGGATGTCCACCTCGCAGCCAGCCAGGATGCGGAAGCCCTTTATCTTCTTGTTGAGGGCCCGGACCTCGGCGATCATCTGGATGACCTGCTCGTCCTTCATGCCGCCGGCAACCGTGGCCGACTTGGAGTGATCGGTCACAGCCATGTACTGGTAGCCCTTGGCCCGGACGCCCTCTGCCAGCTCTGCCAGCGAATGGCCCCCGTCGCTCCAGGTTGTGTGCATCTGTAGGTCGCCCCGGATGTCCGGGAGCGATACCAGCGTCGGCAATCTTCCTTCCAGGGCCGCCTCGATCTCGCCGCCATCCTCTCGCAGTTCGGGCGGGATGAAGGGCAGCCCGACGGCCTGGTACACTTCGGCCTCGGCCTCGCCCGCCACCCGCCGGTTGGTCTTCTCGTTGAAGACCCCGTACTCGCTGACCTTCAGCCCCTTCCGCTGGGCCAGCTCCCGCACGCGGATGTTGTGCTGCTTGGATCCGGTGAAGTATTGCAGCGCGGCGCCGAAGCAGTCCGGCTCCACCACGCGCAGGTCCACCTGGATGTTCTTGCGCAGGCGGACACTGGACTTCGTTTCGCCGTGCGCCAGGACCTCAGCCACATTGGGGAGGCCAACGAAGACCTCCATCACGCGTGCCGGTTTCTTTGAGGTGACCAGGATGTCGATGTCTTTCACTGTCTCTTTCATCCGGCGGAGACTCCCGGCGGCCTCGATTTGGTCCACCTCCGTGAGCGCCCGGAGCCTCTCCTGGATCGCCTCGGCCAGGATCAGCGCCGTGCCGAGGGGCATACGTTCACGCCCGCTCCGCCAGATCACGATCCCCTTCAGGATGTTCTCAACGGTCTTGGCCTTGATCCCCGGCAGGCCTGCCAGGACACCGGCCTTCGCCATCTCCTCCAGCTTGTCCACTGAATCCACGCCTTTGTGTTCGTACAGGAGCTTGGCCGTCTTGGGTCCCACCCCGTGAATACCCATCAGCTCGATGACGCCGGCCGGGATCTCTTTCCGCAGACCTTCCAGATATTCGATCTCGCCAGTGGCGAGATACTCCTGGATCTTGGCCGCTAGGTCCTTGCCGATGCCGGGCACCTCCAAGAGGCCCCCTCGCTCGGCGATCGCCCCGATGTCCTCGGCTAGACCCTCAACAGCCTGGGCCGCCCGCCGGTAGGCCCGGATCCGGAACGGGTTCTCGTCCTTGATCTCGAGGAAGTCGGCGATCTCGTTGAACAGGTTTGCGATCTCAACGTTTCTCATCTGATCCCTAAGCTGACGGCTGACGGCTGAACGCTTCAAGCTATGGCTTTCAACAATACCCGTCCAGGCAGTGGAGGCCGGCGGCTCTCGCCAGCCGGAGGGCCTCCTCCAACTCCGCACGCATCGCCCGCCGGGCCAGGGACGGGTACTCATGCGCCCGGTAGCACGGCCGGTACTGGTCCATGATGTTCACATAGGTATCTTTCGACAGTTCGGCCAGAAAACGGACCACCTCGCCCGTCCCCGCAAGGTTGTTGGGCAGCACGAGGTGTCGGACCAGCAATCCCCGTCGGGCGATACCGCGGCGATCGATCTCCAGGTCGCCTACCTGGCGATGCATCTCCCGGAAGGCAGCTTTGGCGACCTCCGGATAATTCTCTACCTTCGAATACCGCTTCGCCGCATCGGCGTCGGCGTACTTGAAATCCGGCATGTAGATGTCAAAGACCCCATCCAGGATCCGAAGGGTCTCCAGCGACTCGTAGCCCCCGCAGTTGTACACCAGGGGAATCTGCAGGCCGCCCTCGACGGCGACACACAGGGCCTGGAGGATCTGGGGAACCTGGTGGGTAGGCGTCACGAAGTTGATGTTGTGGCAGCCCATGCGCTGAAGGTCGAGCATCATCTCGGCCAACTTCCTGGTCGAGACGACCTGACCTTCACCCGCCTGGCTGATCTCAGAGTTCTGGCAAAAGACGCAGCAGAGGTTGCAGTGCGCCAGGAAGATCGTTCCCGAGCCGCCGAAGCCGACCAGGGGTCGCTCCTCCCCGAAATGCGGGCCGTAGCTCGAAACCATTGCTTCATCGGCGACGCCGCAGACGCCCGTCTCGCCCTGAAGGCGCTGCGTCAGGCACTCCCGCGGGCAGACGCGGCACGCCTCCAGCAGCCGCTCGGCCGCCTCGGCCCGCCCCTCCAATTCGCCTCTTTGGTGAAGTGCAAGATAGGCCGGCCAGGACATCAGGCATCTCCCCGCCTCATCTTAACATTCCCGCCCCGCGGAACCACAGGGAAATCCGCAGGGACCGCCGGACCTTGGCCCGAAGACATCAGCGGGGCCGCCCATCGTTTCGGTTTGACAACCTCGGGAGCATGCGAGATAAGAGAGGAGAACGGGAGGCGCCCATGCCGACGATCCTCGAGCAACGCTGGCTCGCCCTGCCGCCGCTTTTCGACCCCGAACAGGGCACGGTCATCCGCGAGCCTGAAGGCAGCGCGCCTGGCTTCTGGGTGGGCGCGCCGAGCGCGATCTACGATGTGGATCGCGCCCGCTTCTACCTGTACTGGCGTCAGCGCCGGCCGCTGGCTGAGGGACGAGGGTGGCGGGTGGCCATCGCAGAATCCAGCGACGGGATTCACTTCGAGGAGATCTGGCACGCCACCAAGGACGACTTCAAGAGCTCCTCCATCGAGCGATCCTGCCTGGTGAAGACACCGGAGGGGCGCTTCCGGCTGTACGTGGGCTACGTCGAGATGCCCCGCAACCGGTGGCGCATCGACCTCCTCGAGGCCGCCGATCCGCGCGGCTTCGATCCGGCTGGCCGGGTGCCGGTACTCGATCCTGACGATGTCGACTCGGAGGGCGTGAAAGACCCGGTGGTCCTGATCGTGGGAGGGCTCTACTGGATGTTCGTGCCGTACGGGCCGCGCGGCAGCGTCGCCCCGGGCAGCACCGAGGCCGACCTTCACGGCACGGGAAACGTCTTCACCGTGCCGCGCATCAAGCACCCATCGGGGCTCGCGGTGTCGAGCGATGGGCGGCGATTCCGCTGGCTCGGTGACGCAACGATTCCCGGCACGGGCTGGGATCGCCAGATGGCTCGCGTCTCGACCGTGCTTTACCTTCCGCCCGTATTCCACGTCTTCTATGATGGCCGCACCGGCGAGGGAGACATCTACGAGGACCGGACCGGGCTTTGTGTGAGCCTGGACCTTCGCACTTTCCACAAGGTGAGCGAGGGGCGGGGCCCATCCTGCGATCGGCGTACGGCCAGGGGTGCCTGCGGTACCTGGAGGCCGTCCAGCGAGGGCGGCAGGTTCTTTACTACTACGAGTACGGCCGGCCCGACGGCGCCCACGAACTACGCATGAGCGTCGTC
>CAZXXV010000415.1:0-4372 GCA_964644725.1 uncultured bacterium | reverse complement strand
TGAAGGCACCGATGGGCAGGGTGGTCTCCAGCTTGAGGTATAGCTCGCATTCCAGCGCCTCGGACATGGCCGCAGAGCGGACCAGCGGCGTGGGCAGAAGGTAGCGGCTGATGACCTGGCGGGCGCGATAGACATCCTGGAGCGTCGGCGGTTGCATGCCATCTCCTCCGGCGTGGCGAAGCAGCGAACCAGTGCAGGAAGCGCAGCGGAAAGGATACACCGGCGACGGCCGCCCGGCAACCCATTCCCGAACCTGTCCCAAAGAATGCCCAAAGCGCGAAAGCGGGTTGCTCCCCCTTTCCCCCCTGCGTATCATACCGGGGTCATCGGGCCCGGGTCCCCCCGGGCATCTTCCTCCCGTCGAATCCATCGGGGAAAAGGAGACAGGGATGCGCTTCGCCGATCGGGTCGCCATTGTCACGGGAGCCGCGCGGGGAATTGGGAAGGCCATCGCCACCCGCCTGGCGTCGGAGGGGGCAACCGTCGTTATTGCCGATATCCTAGAACGAGCCGCCGAGGCAACCGCCAAAGAGCTAGAGGCGGCAGGCTACACCGTCATGGCCTACCCTGTGGATGTCACCGACTCGAGCCGGGTAAACGCCATGGTTCAGGCAGTCGTGCAACGATTCGCTCGCATTGACATCCTGGTGAACAACGCCGCCATCCTGGGCGAGGTGACCCCGATCCGCGAGACCTCGGATGCCGAGTGGCATCGGGTGATGGCGGTAAACCTGCATGGCCCGTTCTTCTGCAGTCGCGCTGTTCTCCCGGCCATGCTGTCGAGGAGGTACGGGCGGATCGTCAGCCTGGCCTCCGTCGCTGGCAAGGAAGGTAATGCCAACATGGCGGCCTACTCGGTATCGAAGGCAGGGGTCATCGCCCTGGCGAAATCTCTGGCCAAGGAACATGCGCAGGATGGCATCACCGTCAACTGCGTGACCCCCGCCCTGACTGACACGGACATGATCAAGGCATACTCGCCGGAGCAGCGGGCGCTCCTCGCCAGCAAGGTGCCCATGGGACGCCTGGCGGTCCCCTCAGAGATTGCAGCGGTCGTCTGTTTCCTGGCCTCCGACGATGCGAGCTTCGTGACGGGCGCCGTCTACGACGCCTCCGGCGGCCGGTCGGACTACTGAGGAAACCTCCCTAGAGTCCTCCTGCCGCGGGGTGCCTCCGCCAGCAGAACACGCCGCCCTGGCGGGGAGTTACCCCGGCGCGGCCGCCACAGAACCGCCTTGACGTCAAGGCGGGTTGGGCATAGTCTCTGCGGTGTCGCGCAGAAGAGTCCCCGGTGAGGTGTCCGCCACCGGATAACCGCCCGAGACCAGAAGGCCGGAGGGGTCATAGCCTGTTGCCCTTCGCCCACGAGGAGTCGTCATGAAGATCAGTTGCTGCTGGCTGTACGCCATCTCGAAGTACGGCTACCCCCCCAGCCTGCCGGACACCCACCGGGCCCTGGAGGATATGGCTGCCCTGGGCTTCAGCAGCGTAGAGCTGGAAGGCGTGCGCGAGGACAATCTCCGGGCGGTGCACGGCGAGCGGAACGCACTCAAGCAGCGCTGCGACGACCTGGGCCTTCGGGTCGTGAACTTCTGCCCGGTCCTCCCGGACCTGGTTCACCCCGAGAAGGCGCGGCGCGTGCATGCCCTGGATCTCTTCAAGCTGGCCGTGGAGACGGCGACCTTCTTCGGCTGCGAGACGATCCAGACCGACAGCTACACCCCGCCCCTGGAGTTCGTGGGCGACGCCCCGTATAGGGAGGCCATCGACTTCGGCAAGCGTTTCCAGGTGAAGGTGGAACCGGCCTTCCGGTGGAACGATGTGTGGGGCTGGCTGGTGGACAGCATCGGCGCCTGCGCCGACGAGGCCGACCGGGCGGCGCTGAAGTTCTGCCTGGAGCCTCGGGTGGGTGAGATCGTCAGCAACACCGACGCGCTCTTGCGGTTGATGGACGCCGTGGACAACGACAACTTCGGCGCGGTCCTGGACACCGGCCACCAGCACGCGCAGAAGGAGATCCTGCCCCTCAGCATCGAGAAGCTGGCGGGCCGCGTCCACTACCTCCACGTCTCGGACAACGACGGGCAGACCAACCAGCACCTCGCGCTGGGACGCGGCACCGTGGACTGGGACGGCGTGTTCATGGCCCTGAAGAAGCACGGTTTCTCCGGCCACGTCGCCGTGGATGTCGGCCGCGTGCCCGATCTGGATGCCCAGGTGCGGGAATCCAAGGTGTTCCTGGAGGAGTTGGCGGCGCGGCTGGGCGTCTAGGCCGCATCAAGCGAGAAGCAGAGGATGTGTGGGCCCCTCGTCCAACGAGGTGAGGGGATGCCCCCGGAGATGACGCTAGTGATGGGTGCGCCATGGCCATAGATCGTGTGATCCGGGGTCGCCTGGAACCCGGCGGGCAGGTCCGAGACATCCAGGTGGCTGGCGGTCGGATTGCGGGGATCGTGCCCCCGGCGGAACCCCCCGCGGGCGGCCTGACGGGCGAGGTAACTTGCATCGTCAGCGAGGCCTTCTTCGATCTCCAGGTCAATGGCTTCGCCGGGGTGGATTTCAACGGGCCCGGCTTCACCAGCGAGGAATTGCTGCGGGCCACCCAGGCCATGTGGGCACACGGGGTCGCACGATTCCTCCCGACGGTGATCACCGCCTCGGTGGAGGCCATGGCCCGATCGCTCGCGACCATCCGGCGCGCCCGCGAGGACACACCTGTTCTGGCTCGCGCCATCCCGGGAATCCACCTCGAGGGTCCATTTCTCTGCCCCGAGGACGGACCACGCGGGGCGCATCCCAGGGCCTACGTCTGCGATCCCGACTGGGAGACGTTCTGCCGCCTCCAGGATGCAGCGGGCGGCCTCATCGGCCTGGTCACCCTGGCACCCGAGCGACCCGGGGCCCTGGATCTCATCCGGCGCCTGAGGACTGCGGGCGTGGTGGTGGCCATCGGCCACACCGACGCAACGGAATCCGACATCGACGCCGCCGTGCAGGCGGGCGCGCAGCTTTCCTCCCACCTGGGCAATGGCGCGCACGCCGTCCTCCCCCGGCATCGCAACTACATCCAGAAGCAGTTGGCGACGGACGGTTTGCTCGCCTCCATCATCGTGGACGGCCATCACCTGACCGAGTATTTTGTCAAGAACGTGATCCGCTGCAAGGGACCGGAGCGGGTGATCCTGATCACCGACGCCATGGCAGCCGCCGCTGCACCACCCGGGATCTACCGCTTGGGCGAGGTGCTGGCCGAAGCGCGCCCGGACGGCGCCGTCCGCCTGCCCGGTACGCCCTACCTGGCCGGGTCCGCGCTCACCATGGACCGGGCGGTGGACAACGTTCGGCACTTCGCCGGGATCCCTCTGGCACGGGCTCTAGCCATGGCGACTGACCAGCCCCGCCTGTTGTGGCCTGACTGGCCTGGCGGCCTGAGGCCGGGAGCGCCGGCCGACATCGTTCTCTTGCGGGACGGCGAGCCGCTGGAAGTTCTGGAGACGATCGTGGCTGGCGAGACGGTCTACCACGCCGCGCACCGGTGAGGGCGCTTACAGGCAGAGCAGGTAAGGCTTGCCGTGGGGCGAGCCGGTATTTGATCGGAGAATCTCGAGCGGCGCGTGCAGGAGGTGCTCCACTCGCGGGGGAGAGGGCTATATGTACTATGTGATCATGGGCCGCTATTGTGCCAACATGCAGCAGGAACTGGCCACAGCCCTGCAGGGGCGGAAGGATATCCAGGTGATCCTGGATCGGCGATACGGTGAACGGCGGGCCGACGGCCAGCCGATCTCTCCGGACCGCCGCCGCACGGAGCGCCGCCGCACGCCAGGCCTTCCATGGGTGGACTCAGGCACCCAAAGGGTGCCGCGAACTGGGAAGCGGGTGCGTCAGCGGTAGGGTGGGATTCAGGAGGCGTGCAGAGGAGGCAGATATGGGCCCTCGATCGCGAGGCTGGCAGCCGTGCTTGCTCGGTCTGATACTTGTCCTGCTACCGTTGCTCGCGGGGTGCGCTGCGGTGTTATTGGGCGCAGGTGCCGGAGCGGGCGCCGGTGCCGTGGCGTATATCCAGGGAGAGCACTCCCAGGTGCACTCCGGAGGCTACGATCAGGTCTGGTCGGCAGCAATTAGCGCGCTGAACCAGATGAACATCAAGGTGATCAAGACGGAAAAGGACGCCCTGAGCGGGACGATCTCGGCGCGGCGGGCGGACGACACCTCGGTCACCGTCAAGGTGGAACCGACCGGGGCGGATACCACCACGGTCAAGATTCGCGTCGGGATGTTCGGTGATCGCGCCGCCTCGGAGTCCATTCAGGCCCGGATTGTCAGTAGCCTCACGGGCGGCAAGTAGGCCCCCGACCTCAAACTATTTGCC
>CAZXXV010000414.1:0-4416 GCA_964644725.1 uncultured bacterium | reverse complement strand
CTAGGCGCCAAGGTCGCATGGCCCACAGGCGAGGGCCGTGTCAACCAAATGCCGCTGACGAACTGATAGGTACGGAGAGGGCAACTATACGTTTTGCTTGCTTGCGCCGGGTGGGCGAGCAGGCAGAGGCGGACGGCGCTCCTCTTCGCGCCGACGACGGATTCAGGGACTCAACAGATCCGCGGCAGCTGTTCCCCGCTCAGCATGTCCACGACGCGGCTGGCGCCGATCCTGCTGCGCATGGTCACGAGGCCGGAAGGATCCTCGGTCACCTGGCCGATGAAGCGGGCCTCGGCGCCCAACGGGTGTGCCCGCATGATGCGGAGCGCCCGCTCGACCTCGGAGGACGGCAGGATGCAGATGAATCGTCCTTCGTTGGCCACGTACAGCGGATCGAAGCCGAGGATCTCGCACGCCCCCTGCACATCCTCCCGGACAGGAATGCTGCCTTCGTCGATGGCGATTCGCAGGTGGGCGGCCCCGGCGATCTCGACCAGGGCGCTCGCCAGCCCACCGCGGGTAAGGTCGCGCAGGCAGTGAATCTCGATCCCCGCCTCCAGCAGGCTTCCCACCAGGCCGGCGAGGGGCGCGCAGTCGCTCTCGATCGTTGTCTCGAAGTCCAGCCCCTCCCGCACCGCCATGATGGCGATCCCGTGGCGTCCCACGTCCCCGTTGAGGAGGACGGCATCGCCGGGGCGGACGCTTGTCGGGGCGATGGTGAGGCGGTGGGAGATGGTGCCGATGCCCGCCGTCGTGATGAAAATGCCGTCCCCCTTCCCGCGATCCACCACCTTCGTGTCCCCGGTCACGAGCTGCACGCCTGCGGCGTCCGCCGCCCGACGCATGGACTGCACGACCTGCCAGAGGGTGGCCATGGGAAGCCCCTCTTCAAGGATGAAGGCTGCGCTGAGATACAGCGGACGGGCGCCGCACATGGCCAGGTCGTTAACCGTGCCGTTCACGGCCAGGCTGCCGATGTCGCCGCCGGGGAAGGAGAGCGGCCGCACGACGTAGGCATCCGTGGTGAAGGCCAGCCTGACGCCGTCCGGGGCGAGCACCGCGCCATCGTGCCGCGCGTCGAGGAAGGGATTCCGGAAGGCGGGCACGAACATCTGCTCGATGAGCTGGTGCATGAGGGTTCCGCCGCCGCCGTGGGCGAGGAGGACGTGGGGATAGTCGCTGATCGGGATGGGACAGCTAAGCGAGAATTCCGGGATGCCCTCCATGGGTCATGACTCCGTCACCGGGAGGGCCCCGGGAAGCCGCTCCCGTCGGTAGTGGTAATAGGCCGCGCACGCGCCTTCGGAGGAGACCATGGTCGCGCCCAGGGGATGCTCGGGCGTGCAGCGGGTGCCAAAGGCGGGACACTCCGGCGGCTTCATCACTCCCTGGAGGACGAGGCCGCTCCGGCAGTCCGGCGATTCCTCCGCCGTGCGATCGGCCACCCCGAACCGATCCTCCGCGTCGAAGGCCGCATACTCCTCGGCAAGTCCCAGCCCGCTCTGCGGGATCTCTCCGATCCCGCGCCACTTGCGGGGGCAGACCCGGAAGACCTGACGGATGAGCCGCACGGCGGGTTGATTCCCCTCGCGCCGGACGGAGCGGGTGTACTGGTTCTCGACCTCGGCGCGTCCCTCCTCCAGTTGCCTGACGCACATGAATATGCCCTGCAGGATGTCCACCGGCTCGAAGCCGGTCACCACGATGGGGACCCGGTACATCCGGGCAATGGGCTCGTACTCCGTGGTGCCCATCACCGTGCAGACGTGCCCCGCCGCCAGGAAGCCCTGCACGCGGTTCCCTGGCGAGGCCAAAATCGCCTCCATGGCGGGGGGGACCAGGACGTGGGAGACCAGCATGGAGAAGTTGGTAAGGCCCTGTCGCCTGGCGTGAACGACCGCCATGGCGTTGGCGGGGGCCGTGGTCTCGAAGCCCACCGCGAAGAAGACCACCTGCCTGTCAGAGTGCTCGCGCGCGATGCGGACGGCGTCGAGGGGCGAGTAGACGATCCGGACATCGCCCCCGGCCGCCTTGACCGCCAGCAGGTCCCGCGTGCTGCCGGGGACCCGGAGCATGTCCCCGAACGAGCAGAAGATCACCTCGGGGCGCGAGGCGACCTCGATCGCCTTGTCCAGCATCTCCACCGGGGTGACGCAGACCGGACAGCCGGGGCCGTGAATCAGGGTGATGGCCGAGGGCAGGAGCATGTCCACGCCGAACTTGACGATGGCATGGGTCTGCCCGCCGCACACCTCCATGATGGTCCACGGCCGGGTCGTGGCGCGCGCGATGGCCTCCGAATACCGCTTCGCGGCGGCGGCATCACGGTACTCGTCGATGAACTTCATGCGGACTCCGGCGTTCGCTAGCCGAGTTCCTCGATCTGCTGCAGGTAGTCCAGGGTGCGGGCGGCCTCCTCCTCGTCCAGGATGCTGATGGCCAGACCGGCGTGCACGATGACGTAGTCGCCGATCTTCACCTCGGGGACGCAGGCGAGATTAACCTCTTTCAGGATCCCGCCGAAGCTCACTTTCCCCGTTCGCATGAGCGGGTCATCGCCCGTGATGCTCAGGAGTCTTCCCGGGACGGCTAGACACATCGGCCTTCCTCCATTGCGCGGGATGCCGCCACAACCTGTCCCAGGGCGATGCCGCCGTCATTGGGCGGGACGCGCTGGTGCCAGTAGGGGCGGAAGCCTTCCGCCCGCAGGCGACGCACGGCGCGCTCGGTGAGATAGCGGTTCTGGAAACATCCGCCCGTGAGCACGACGCGTTCCTCCCCGATGCGCCCCGCCACCGCGAGGATGCCCTCGACGAGGGCGTTGTGAAATAAGACGGAGATCCGGGCCACGGGGACGTCGTCCCGCGCGTCGGACAGGATCCCTCGGACCAGCGGCTCCCAATCCAGGATGAGCGTGGACTGCTCTTCCGAGACCCGGACGGGATAGGCTTCGTCCGTCTCGAGTCCGCTCCGCGCCCATTCCAGCTCCATGGCGGCTTGGCCCTCGAACTGCGGGCCCAGATGGAGTGCCAGGATGGCGGCAACCGCATCGAAGAGGCGACCCACGGCCGAGGTCAAGGGGGCGTTGATCTGCTTCGCGAGCATGCCCTGGAGGATCCTTCGTTCCCTGAGCGAGAACGCCCGCACCGGCGCCAGCTCCTCCATGGCAAAGAGGGCCTCCCCGAATAGCTCGTGGAGGAGGCCGATGGCCGCGCGCCGCGGCTCTTTGACGGCCCGCTCCCCCCCGGGGAGGCGAAAGGTGCGGAGGTGCGCCACGCGCTGGATTCCCGTGGCCGTCGGCCGAAGGAATTCGCCGCCCCACACCGTGCCGTCGAGGCCGTAGCCGGTCCCGTCCCAGGCGACGCCCAGGCACGGGCCCTCCAGGGCATTCTCCGCCATGCAGGACAGGACGTGCGCGTGATGGTGCTGGACCCGGATGACGGGCAGCCCGGTACCAAGGGCGAATTTAGTGGAGAGGTAGTCGGGATGAGCATCGGCCGCGAGAGCCGCTGGGTGGAGGTCGTAGAGCGCCTCCAGGCTGGCAATCACGCCCCGAAAGGCGTCGAAGGCCTGGGTCGTCTCCAGGTCGCCGATGTGCTGGCTGACGAACACCTCCGGGCCGACGGAGGCGGCGACGGCATTCTTCAAGTGCGCCCCCACGGCCAGGAGCGGCGGCAGCGGCCGCGTGAGGTGGATGGGGAGCGGGGCGTATCCCCGTGCGCGGCGGAGGATGAGTTCCCGCCCTAGCAGGATGCGGACGACGGAGTCATCCACGTGTCGCGCAATAGCGCGATCGTGCACCAGGAAGCAATCGGCCACGCCGCCGAGCCGCTCTAACGCCTCCTGCTCCTCCGTGCAGATGGGCTCATCCGAGAGGTTGCCGCTGGTGGCGACCACGGGGAAGTTCAGTTCGCGGAGCAGGAGGTGATGCAGGGGGGTGTAGGGAAGCATCACTCCGAGGCAGGGGTTGCGAGGGGCGACGGCGGGAGCGATCGCCTCGGGGCGCTCGGCCGCCTCGGCCGAGGGGGCTCCTCCGGATTCACGGCGGAGGAGAAGCACGATGGGGGATTCCGGGGAGCGGAGGAGGCGCTCTTCCAGGTCGGAGACCCGGCAGTATGCCTTCGCCGACTCGACCGAGGGCACCATCATGGCGAGCGGCTTCTCCTCGCGGTGCTTCCGCTTCCGCAGGCGGAGGACCGCGTCCTGGTTTTTTGCATCCACCAGCAGGTGAAAGCCGCCGAGCCCCTTCAGCGCGACGATCTTTCCGGACCGGATAGCCGCTGCGGCCGAAAGCAGGGCCTCGTGTCGCGCGGCGAGGACGGCCCCCGCTTGGTCCCACAAGGCCAGCTGCGGCCCGCAGGCTGGGCAGGCATTCGGCTGGGCGTGGAACCGGCGGTTCTCGGGGTCCTCGTATTC
>CAZXXV010000413.1:0-4457 GCA_964644725.1 uncultured bacterium | reverse complement strand
GAGCCCCACGGGAAGTTTGGGGTGGAACGTGGGACCTTGCGTGGCAAGCGTTCAGCTGAACGCTGATTGCTGATGGCTGAAGGCTTCCTTCGGATGGAGTGAAGGTCATGAGCTTGGAGATTGGACTGCGCGGACGAGCCACTTTGAGGGTGACCCCCGACAAGACGGCCGAGGCCTTGGGGAGCGGCGACGTGCCCGTCTTCGGGACCCCTGCACTCGTGGCCTTGATGGAAAAGGCCGCGGTAAATTCCCTGGCGGGATACCTGCCGTCGGGGGAGACTACGGTGGGGACGTGGCTCGAGGTGGCCCACCTCGCCGCGACGCCCGTCGGCGCCGACGTTCGTGCGGAGGCGGAACTCATCGCCGTCGAGGGTCGCATCCTGACGTTCGCCGTGACAGCCTATGACCCGCTGGAGAAGATCGGCGAGGGGCGTATCCGGCGAGCCGTCGTCACGCGCGACCGGTTTCTCCGAAAGGCGGAGGAGAAGCGGTAGGCCCAATCTCCGGCCTCCCCCGATTCGCTTCTTGGGAGCGTCACCACCTCGCCCCTGTCCTCAAGCCATCGAGCATCATCCGAGGGCTCGCCGCTTCGCGGTGGGGGTTCCTCTTCCCAGGAAACGCTTCGTCGAACCCCCTCTCCCGCCGGCCCAGAGCCGGGACATCTCGGTCTCATGACGTCGCGGGCCACCCCCGGCGATCCACCGCCCCGGATCGCATGCGGAACATGCCGCGGAGCGCCCGGTGGGGCGAGGGGGACGGCTCAGCTTGCGACCCGACTGGCGACGAGGTCGCCCACCTCGGTCGTGGAGTAGCCCATCTGCGCTGCCGCCAAGTTCCGCACCTTGTTCGCCGTGACCCACATGACGGCCTCTTCGATGGCGCGGGCCGCGGCGGACTCCCCCAGCGTGTCCAGCATCATGCCGCCCGCGCAGATGGCCGCCAGCGGATTGATCATGTTCTTCCCGGCATACTTGGGGGCGGAGCCACCCATCGGCTCGAACATGCTCACCCCCTCGGGGTTGATGTTGGCGCTGGCGGCGATGCCCAACCCCCCCTGGGTGATGGCGGCGAGGTCGGTAATGATGTCGCCGAACATGTTCCCGGTGACGATCACGTCGAACCACTCGGGGTTCTTGATCATCCACATGCAGATGGCGTCCACGTGGTAGTACTCGCGCGTGACGTCGGGGTACTCCCGCCCGCCCATCTCGTGGAAGGCCCGCTCCCAGAGGTCGTACACGTAGGTCAGCACGTTGGTCTTCCCGCAGAGCGCCAGCGTGCGCCTCTTGTTGCGCCGGCGAGTGAACTCGAAGGCGTAGCGCAGGCAGCGGTCCACCTGGTGACGGGTGTACATCGCCGTCTGCATGGCCACCTCGTGGGGCGTTCCCCGCATCATCACGCCGCCCGCCCCAGTATACACGTCGCCGGTATTCTCGCGCACGACGACGTAGTCGATGTGCTCCGGCCCCTTGTCCTTCAGCGGGCAGTCCACTCCGGGGAAGAGCCTGACCGGGCGCAGGTTGATGTAGAGGTCGAGCTCGAAGCGCATGCGCAGGAGGATCCCCTTCTCGAGGATGCCCGGCTTGATGTCGGGGTGCCCGATGGCACCCAGGAGGATCGCATCGAAGCCCCGGAGCTCCAGCATGGCGGAATCCGGCAGGATCTCGCCCGTCCTGAGGTACCGCTCGCCCCCGAAATCGAATTTCGTGAAGTCGAGTGAGAGGCCGTACCGGCTCTGAGCGGCCTGCAGGACCTTCACCGCCTCTCGGATCACCTCGGGTCCGGTCCCGTCGCCAGGAATGACGGCGATCTTGTAGCGCTTCTGGCTCATGGTCGCATCCCTCTGTTCGTGCTGTTCGTGGAGATTGGAGAAGGGTTCGTCACGGGAAGGCGGCGCTCCGATGCTGCAGGATAGGTTTGCCCTCCGAAAATCTGTGCGGGGGGAGCGGCCCGGCGCCCAGGCCCGGCCGGCCGCCAGAGTGGGTGGCACAGTACCAGCGGCGGCCATGGGTGTCAAGAAGATCCACCCTCGTATCTGGTCATTCTTGACAGGCTGCCCGTTCGGGTATATGAAGCCGCTCAGCCTCTCTGACTTCTCCGAAGGGAACCCGGCGGCATGATTCATCTCCTGCGCTCTCCCGCGAGCAAAGAGCAACTGGCGGAGATGCTTGAAGCGCTTGGGGCGTACGTCAAGTTGGCCGTTGACATCCGCCGGGGGATCGCAGCGGGCGGGGGCGTGCTCCATGCAGATTGTGAAGCGGTTCTCCTCGAGGATGGCAGTCAGCAGGAGGATGTCTGGGGCGCAGACTGGATCCCCACCACGCGGCAGGTCCGATCGGAGGCACTCATCAACATTCGGCCACGACAAAACAACCCGGCCATGGAGATTCTTAACCCGTCCGTAAGGGAACGCGTTGAGGAAATCGTCACACGACTCATGGGGGGCGCATGAGCAATCCTGCGACCATCCAAGCACGGTATCTCCGCGATGAGCCTCCAGTCCGTCTCGGGGGGCTGGCGGCGAACCTGGCTCGAATCAAGTCGTTCTCGGATCATCCCGATCACCGCGACGTGGTAGAGCGCCTGCTTGAAGAAAGCAAGTTCATGATCGAGTGGACCGCAAGGGACACCGCACTTGATGTCCAGGCGGAATTGGTGGAACTTCAGGTGCAACTCTCCTGCTGGCAATACCGTTGGCAGGACATCTGGGTTGATCCCGAAAAGCGCGCCAGCGTCGCCCAGCTTGCCGGCGCCTGGTCGCAGCGAGTGCTGAAGCTGTCCGGCCTAGCCGAGTGAGGTGACGGGGATTGTTGCGTTGAAGGCCTCTCACCTGGTCTCGTAGGAAGCGCGCGGGACGGGCACCGCTGAGGCCAAGATCGACGCCCTGTGCGACGCCGGTGTTCACGTGGTCGAGCACTTGGCCGACATCGGCCCCGCCGCCCGGCGAATCCTGGACGCCCTATCCTGATCCATCAGTTCCTACCTCCTCACCAGGGCATCAGCCTACATCTGAGCCCTAACATGACTTGGGGCGAAGAGGCACATCCTGGGCGCTCAAGAAGATTCGTGTGGACAAATCGTGATACAATTTATATTCTCGCAACATGGCAAAGACGGTATCGATTCGTATTGACGAATCCCTGTTGAAGGCCGTTGACGCTGTGGTGAAACCGGCACGACGGCGCCGTTCTGAGGTCATCCGGGAAGCCTTGGAACTCTGGCTCAGACGCCGAGCCATCGAGGAGAAAGTGCGCCGCCATCGCGAGGGGTACACCCGCCATCCGGTCGCGCCGGATGAGTTTGAGCCTGTCCTAAGGGCCCAGCGATGGCCGAAGTGAACCGCGGGGAGATCTGGCAGTTCAGTTTCCCCGCTCCGGCCTGAAGGCGATGTCCACAATCAACCTGGATAACCTCGCGACCGTTCCCAAAGCCGGCCTGCGGAGTTTCGTCGGCACCGTACCGCCACAAGTCCTTTCAGAAGTACGCGAGGCGCTGCTTTTCGCCCTGGGTTTTGACTCCGCCTAGCAACCGGTCGAGAGCCATTGTCCATGCGGCGAATCTTCACCGGGCGCCACCACCCCAGTGGACGCAGCCGACCAGCATCAGCCAAGCCACAGTGGATCGTGCATACCTCCGGCTGCCGAGTTTGACCGTGCGCAAGAAAAGGCAAAAGGACTGCCTGACCCCCTTTTCTGACGAGAAATAGCCATGAGTTTATCAGAGGCCGAACGGGTCGCAGGCCGCAAACGCCGGCGCATCGAGTGCGCTCACTTGCGGCAGCGATAGCCCCTTCAAGTCCAGTGTGAGGGCAGCCTTGCTACAAATCTTCCGGCTTCAGTCCGGTCCGCTTGGCAATTCGCCTGAACATGCGCGGATCGATCTCATCACCATCGTGAAATGCGAAGACGTAGTCTGGCCAACCTGGGCGGGAAAGGACACGGTGGGATCCTTTGACCTCACGTTTGATGATCCATCCGCTCCGCAGAAGGGCGGCAAGCACCTGCCGAGCTTTGGTGGAAGACCATTCGCTCATGCGGGACCCGCGAAGAGCTCGTCGAGTTCCGGAATAGCTTCACCATGGTCAAGGCGATCGGCGATCACCCGCAGGGCAAGGGATTGAACTTTCGTGATGGTCTCTTCACGAGTCGCCCCGTATACCATGACCCCAGGAAGGTCGGGCACCTCGGCGATCCAGCGACCGTCGTCTTCACGCTCGACCTCGATCTCCATTGTGTGGTCCTCCTGACACAGTATACCCCGACTCCCGCTCCGTAAACAAGAAGATCATCACGCGCCGAACCGGCTGGCGGCTGCATTCGCGCGGTGGGCCGTGCAAACATCAACCTAGCCCAGAGAGTAAGTCAACTTGGTCAATTCTGGGATAGTCTGGATAGGGGACGCTGCCACTTATGTCACCTTGTAATGAGGCGCGCCCACTCGGCAGCCCTCGTGGCCCC
>CAZXXV010000412.1:3209-4457 GCA_964644725.1 uncultured bacterium | reverse complement strand
CACGCCAGCGCGGAACTTCCCACAGCTTGGTGCGCCAGCGGGCCGCCGGGTGCAAAGCCACGCGGGGACACCCAGGGGGTACCCGGCAGGTGGCGAGATGAGACCTAGCGGCGGCCAGATCCTCTGGAGACAGGGAGATGTGAAAATCCCGCACCGGGTCGGTTGCGTCTACGGCCGCGGCTAGGGCAAGGTATCGATCCACGGCGTGAACCGGCTGGGGAGGCGCCACGATCCGATGGGTGAGGATCCACGGGGCACCCTCGCGCCCCTCGGCAAAGCCGACCCGGATGGGGGCCCCGGTCGCCAGGACGTACAGTGCACTCTTGAGAAGCCCCTGGAGGTCCAGCACGGCGTCGTAGCGCCGATTGCGCAACTCGGCGGCGAAACATCGTATCTCGCCCAGGGTCGTGGGGATCTGCGCCGGGCGCTGAAGCTGCCGGAGCCATCGTTTTCTCCCCGACACCACGACCCCGCTCAGAGCGGGGTGCCCCCTGACGATGTCGGCGGCCTCCTCTTCGACGAGCCAGTGCAGGGCGATATTCGGGTACCGTCGATGGAGCGTGGCTGCCACCGGAAGGGCGTGAACCACATCGCCCAGGGCGCTCGGCTTGACCAGCAGGACCCGTCGGGCGCCGTCAAGCCGGACGGGAACCGATGACATCTCGTTCTCCCGCCCGGGCCAGGAACCACTCCACGGCCGCCGCGAGATCATCCGCGACGTGTTCCGGCCCGGCCACTGCTCCGTCCTGGATCTTCTGCCATTGCTCGACGCCATGGCCGGTGCGCAGCATGATCCCCACCATCCCGGCGAACGCCTGGGCCAGGGCCGCGTCGGTGACGTGATCGCCGATGACCACCGACCGAGAGGGATCCAGGCCGAGGTCCCGAATGGCCCGGTGGATCAGCCCGGGCTTCGGCTTGCGGCAGTCGCAGTCGCGGCGGTACTCGGGAGGGCCGTACTCGGGATGATGCGGGCAGTAGTAGATCCCGCCAAGGTGCACCCCAGCCTCCGTCAGCAAAGCCGTCAGGCCCTCGTTGACCCGGTGGACATCCGTCTCGGTGAGCAGGCCCCGTGCCACCCCTGCTTGATTCGTCACGAGGACGAGGCGGTACCCTGCCCGCTGAAGGGACCGGAGGGCGTCAATCGCGCCCGGGATGAAGCGGATCCCCTCAGGATCCCCCAGGTAGCCGGGATCCTCGATGATCGTTCCGTCGCGATCCAGGAAGGCGGCCGGAACCCCGTGAGGC
>CAZXXV010000412.1:0-3109 GCA_964644725.1 uncultured bacterium | reverse complement strand
TGAAACGTGAGGCGGATGAGGTTTCGAGTAGCTCGAGAGCGTTCTGCAGGACTTGGTCTGCCGTGATGCGAGTCATGCAGCGCTGGTCAATGGGACACTCGCGCAGCAGGCAGGGGCTGCACGGCACCGGCTCGCGGACGACGCGGGCGAATCTCCCCAGGGGTCCAGTCGCCACGGCATCGGTGGGACCGAAGACGGCCAGGACAGGGGTGCCCACCGCGGCCGCGACGTGCATGGCGCCGGCGTCGTTGCTGACCAGCAGGCGTACGCGCTCCAGAACACCCACCAGTGTCAAGAGATCCGTGCGCCCACCCAAATTCACCGCCGGCCGGCGCATCCGGGCGGCCACTTGGTCCAGGACCGGGCGTTCTCCTTCCGATCCGATGAGGAGGATCCTCGCCCCACGCGACTCCACCAGCCCATCCGCCACCGCGGCAAATCGATCGGCCGGCCAGCGCTTGGCGCTCCCGTAGACCGATCCCGGGTTCAGCGCCACGAGGAGGTCGTCGGCCGCGATCCCATGCTCTCGCAGGAGTTGGTCACTCTTCCGCCGAGCCTCGTCGCTCACTGGGAGGCGGAGGATCGGCGTCCCATCGCCGCCAAGCGCCCGCACGATGGCAAGATACCGCTCCACCTGATGTCGTCCCGGCGCCGCAGATTGTTTCGGCACCGGATGGGTAAGCAGCCAGCGCCGACCGTCCCTGGGATAGCCGACCCGACGTGGAATTCCGGCCAGCCAGGGGGCCAGCGCTGCATCCAGCGAGTTCGGAAACATCACCGCCAGATCGAACCGCCCTTCCCGCAGTTCCCTGGCCAGGCGCCAGCGCCCGCGAAGCCCCCGATGGGCATCCTCGGTCCGGTACTCGATGATCCGATCCACGGCCGGGTGCCCCGCGAAGAGCCCGCCGACCCAGGACCTTGCCAGCAGCGCGATCTCGGCCTGGGGGAATCGGCCATCGAGGGCCTCCAGGGCCGGGAGCGTGAGGACCGCATCCCCGATCCAGTTCACCTCCCGCACCAGGATCCGCCGGATGTCCTGAGGATCAAAGTCAATCATTCGCGAGCCATCTCATCCGATGAGCAAGAGAGAATCACGGACGGGGGTCATGAGGCTCAGCGTCCGTTGCCGGTAACCTGGGCTGCCTCCTGTTGCCGTGGCGGGTTGTGAGTCTCCAACCGCGGATCCAGCGGCTGCCGGGTCTTCCACCGCCGGTGCACCCAGAACCACTGATCGGGGTGTTTCCGAACGAACGCCTCGATCGCTGCCGTGAAGCGCGCTGTGTTCTCCGCCAGGTCCGCCTTGAAATCGCCGCTGCGCCGGACTGGCACCTCGTCAGCGATGAGGACCCGGTACCGACCGTGGCCCTCGCGGACGATCGCCACGGGCAGGACGGCCGCGCCCGATCGCATCGCGATGAGCGCCGGCGCGAAGGCCGTCGAAGCCGGCCGGCCGAAGAAGGGTACGACGACGCCATCCCTCTCGCTGATGTGCTGGTCGATCAGGATGCCCACCGTTTCGCCCCGCCGGAGGACCTGGAGAATCGCCAGCACCGCGTCGCGCTTCCGGATGACCCGGTTGCGCCCCCGCTCCCGCAGGGTCGTGAGTAGATCGTCGAGCCGAGGATTGTCCAGGGGCCTCGCCACGACGTGGATCGGGCCGAAGTGGATGGCGTGGATGAGCGGCAGCAGCTCCCAGGGTCCGAAATGAGCCGTGATGAAGAGCACGCCCTTGCCGCGCCGTCGCGCCTCTAGCATCCAGTCGAGAGCGTCGAACCGGACGGCATCCGCGTTGCGCTCGCGCAAGAGGCGGTCGGAGCGTGCCACATCCACGGCGGTCCGACCCAGGTTCTCGAACACGGCGCGGGCCAACGCCTCGATCTCCCCGGGCGAGTATTCCCCCGGAAAGGCCCGGGTGAGATTCTCCACCGTGATCGTTCGGTGCCGCCGATCGAGGCGGAACGCGAGGCGCCCGGCCCCCTCTCCCAGCGCATAGGCCGCCGATTCGGGAAGCCAGGCGAAGATCTTGGCCAGCGAGATGACCAGCGCCCATTCCAGGATCGCCATGGGGCTCCAGCGCGCGCGCTCAGCCATGGCGGATCTCCCCGGCTGGGATCCCCAGCAGCCGTTCCACCGCTTCGCCCCCTTCGATGATCTTCACCTCGATGCCGAGCGCCAACGTCGGCGCGTCCGCCGGGAGGTCCGCCCCCAGCCGAACCGCGTCCTTCTCCGTCGTCAGGATGTACTCCGCCCCCGCCGCCCGCGCCTCGCTTCCCATCCGTGCTCGGTCCTCGCGCGTGAACGCGTGATGGTCCGGAAACGCCAGGACCTTGGCCGGCGTGGCGCCCAACTGGCGGAGCGTCCGATGGAAGCTGTCCGGGTTGGCGATCCCGCTCACGGCGAGGACCCTCTTCCCCTGGAGGCTCTCCGGCGGCCCCTCCCGTCCCGAGCAGAGGTCCACGACCCGGCAGGGCTGGTGGATCGTCCAGGCCACCGGGATCCCTGGCGCACACTCCCCCAGTCGGCGCCGCAACGAGCCAAGGTCGCCTGCCTGATCCGTTCGCGTCACCAGGATCGCGTGCGCGCGGCGGAGTGCACTCACGGGCTCGCGCAGGCACCCGAGAGGCAGGAGGCGCCCGCCGCCGAAGGGATCGGTCGCATCCAGCAGGACCACGTCCACGTCCCGATGAAGGCGCCGGTGCTGGAATCCGTCATCCAGAAGGATCGTGTGCGGACCGAACCGGCCAACCGCCAGCCTCCCTGCTTCCACCCGGTCCCCTCCGACCACAACAGGGACGCCTGGCAGGCTGCCCGCCAGCAGGATCGCCTCGTCTCCGGCCTGCCGCCAATCCAGAAGGAGGTCCCGGCCATCCGACACCGCCTCCACGGCTGTCCCCGCACGACCATAGCCGCGGAGCAGGACGCACACCGTGCGCCCGGCCTCGCGGAGACGCCGCGCCACCGCGATAACCGTGGGCGTCTTCCCCGTCCCGCCGACGGTCAGGTTCCCGACACACACGACCCGGCATGGCAAGCGGTGCGCGGGCAGGAGGCCGAGGGTGTAGCCGGCGTTTCTCACCCGGACGGCCGCCCCGTACCCGAGCGCGCCCAC
>CAZXXV010000411.1:0-4466 GCA_964644725.1 uncultured bacterium | reverse complement strand
CCCGCCCGCCACAATGGAATTGACAGCCTCACCCGGCTGATCCGAACCACCCCATAGTTCGTACACGACGCCCATGGGTTGCCGCTGCAGCATCATGCCGCCCAGCACCAGTCGGCAGCCGTCCCCGATCATGCCGGCGGCCTCCTGCAAGCTGACCCGCTTGTCTTTCACGGCTTACCCCTGTATTTCATGGCGGGATTCCCGACGGCGGAACGCAAGCATCGAGGGCGCTGGCGCCCCTTCACAACGCGTTCCCGGCCCGTAGCGTTTCGATGTCCCCTGGGCTGAGGCCGAGCCACTCCGAAAGCACCTCCTGCGTGTGCTCCCCCAGGCGCGGGGGCCGTCCTCTGCAGGGGGTGGCCTCTTCGGAAAGCCGGATGGGCGGCGCCAGGACCGGGACCGGACCGAGGCCGGGATACTCGACCTGGACGACCGTCTGATTGGCCTGAAACTGCGGGTCCTTCACGAGGGCGGGGATGTCCAATACAGGACCACACGGGATCGAATGCCGTTCCAGGATGGAGACGATCTCACCGGTCGTTCGCACCTCCATCCATGTCTGGACCTCCCGGTCCAGTTCGTCGGCATGCTGCTTTCGGTTGACGACGTCCACGAACCGCGGATCGCGAATCAGCTCTTCCCGCCCTATGGCCCGCGCCAGGTCCTCCCACATGTCTTGGGTCAGGCACTCGATCGTCACGTGGCCGTCCTGGGCCCGGTAGATGTTTCCCGGGGCTATGAGGGGATTGCGGTTCCCCTGGCGGCGTGGGGCCTCGCCCAGCAGCAGGTACCGGCTCACCGTGGTGTTCAAAATAGAGATGAGGGATTGGAGCAGATTCATCTGCACCCACTGGCCACGCCCGGTTTTCGACCTCAGACTGAGAGCCAGCATGGCCCCCAGGGCCCCGTAAATGCCGGTCACGAAGTCCGCGACATAGGTCCCCGTGAGCATCGGCGGCCGATCGCCCTCGCCGGTCATGCTGACCAGTCCGCTCATGCTCTGGATGATCTCGTCGAAGGCAGGGCGACCGATGTAGGGCCCCTCGAATCCGAAGCCGGAAATGGACACCATGATGAGCCCGGGGTTCGCCGCCGCCATCGCCTCGTAGCCGAGACCCATCTTTTCCATGGTGCCCACCCGGAAGTTCTCCACCACGATATCGGCCTTGGCGATGAGCCGCCGCAGCAGCCCCAGGCCCTCCGCAGAACGAAAATTGACGGTGACCCCCCGCTTGCTGCCGTTGTAGGCGATGAAGTAGAGACTCTCCCCGCGGGCGAACGGAGGCATCTGCCGGGCCGGTTCTCCGTCCGGCTTCTCGACCTTGATGACGTCGGCCCCGTTGTCACCCAGGATCTGGCAGCAGAACGGACCCGCCACGAATCGCGAGAGGTCAATGACGCGGACTCCCTGGAGCGCTCTCACGGGCACACTTTCCTCACGCGATCCGGAGGAATCTACACCCACTTGGGGACCAGCAGCCGCGGGACGACCAACACGATCCCCGGGAAGAAGGCGCACAGGAGGATGATCAGGAAGATGGGAATCATCAGGATGTACAGGATACCCAGAACTCTGGAGACCGGAAACTTGGACACCGCACAGGCAATGAGGATGCAGAGGCCGTACGGCAGGGTAAGGAGCCCCATGGCCATTGTCATGACGATGATCGCACCCAGGTGGATCGGGTGAACGCCCAGCGCCTTACCGATGGGAAGCATCATCGGGGTGAAGATGATGATGGCCGGGACGGCATCCATGAAGGTCCCCAGGGCACTGAAGAGGGCGATCACCAGCAAGATGAAGACCGTCGGGCTAGTGCTGTACGTCAGGAACCATGCGGTGATCTTCTCGGGCACGCGGTAGAACGCCAGGAGCCACCCGAAGATGGAGGCCGCCGCCACGCAGAACAGGATCACCGCGGTGAGGTGCCCGGCCTCGGCGAAGACCTTGACCAGGCGGCCCACCGCCAGGCTCCGGTACACGCCGATCGTGATGAACAGGGCGTACACCGTGGCCACCACGGCGGCCTCCGTCGCCGTAAAAATCCCCCCCACGATCCCGCCGATGATGATGATGGGCACGCCGGCGGGCAGGATCGCCTCCTTCAACCCCTCCAGGATCGCGCGGAAGCCCAACCAGTGTTCTGTCTCCTTGGGATAGTCGTAGATGAGCGCGATGACATACGAGAAGACCATCAGCGAGAGCCCCATGAGCACCCCGGGCAGGGCCTGGGCGATGAGCAGGGCCCCGATGGAGATGCTGGCCACCGCCCCGTAGATGACTACCAGGATGCTGGGGGGAATGATGACTCCCAAACTCGAGGCGCAGGCGGTGATGGCCACAGCGAAGTTCTTGCGGTAGCCCCGCTCCCACATCGGCGGGATGAAGACCGTGCTGAGGGCCGCCGATTCGGCCGTGGACGAGCCCGAGATCCCGGCGAAGATCATGCCCACGACGACCGTCACGTGGGCCAAGCCGCCCTTGATGTGGCCCACCAGGGCCATGGCCAGCTTGATCAGGCGCTTGGTGATGCCCCCCTCGTTCATGATGCTGCCCGCGAGGATGAAGAACGGGATCGCCAGGAGGACGAAGTTGTCCACCGCGTTGAAGGACCGCTGGATAGCGATCCACAGTGGGATGTTGGGATCCAGCACCATGACGAGCAGGGACGACAGGGCCAGCGCCACTGAGATGGGCGCCCCGAGGGAGATCAGAATGGAGAAGGCGAGGAACAGGACCGCCACCGGACTCACTGGCCGCCCCCACGAAAGTCACTCAGGCGTTGTTGAATCCGCTCGACCAGATAGGCCAGCGAGAAAATCCCCCCGATCGGGATCGAGATGAAGACCCAGACCATCAGGATCTCCATGTTGGGGCTGTTCTGGAACAGCCCGAAGTAGGAGAATCGTAACCCGGCGAGGGTCAGGAGGATCAGGATGAGCCCCATGCAGAAGTCGTTGAACAGCCGGACGATCGCCCCCCACCTCCGGCCCAGGAGGGATGGGAGGACGTCCATGGCAAAGTGGGCATCGTTCTTCACTCCCACTCCGATCCCCAGGAACACCATCCAGATCAGGATGAACCGCGCTAGCTCCTCGGTCCAGAGAAAGAGGGGCTTCTGCAGCACATACCGCACGAACACCTGGACCGAGACGCACACGGTGATGACGGAAATACACCCGAAGGTGATCCAGACCTGCATCCGCTCGAGCCGTTCGACGAGAGAACGCATGCTCTTCCCCTACGAACGGGTGGCGGGATCAGGACTCCCGATCCCGCCACCCCCGGTCGTTTCGCCCCTACTACTTCCCTCCGCGCTCGATCATCTGGAAGATATCGTCTACTCCCACTTCCTTGGCCACCCGCTGGCGGATCGGCAGGGTGATGTCCATCATCTTCTGCTGCTCCTTGAAGTCGAAGAACTTCGTCCCGACCTTCTTCATGGCCTCCTCGGACTCATCGTTCTGCTTCTGTTCAATGGAGCGCTGCACCGCCACGCCCTCCTTCGCCGCCTCCATGACGATCTTCTGCTGCTCCGGAGTCAGCTTCCGCCACGTCTGGCCGCTCATGAACATGGGGCGCACAGTGATAATGTGAGCCGTCCGGCTGATGTAGGGACCCACCTCGTGAAACTTCATCTGGTAGGCCGTGGAAATCTCGTTCTCCATCCCGTCCACCACGCCGGTCTGGATGGCGTTGTAGGTCTCCAGGTAGGGAACCACGGCCGGGATGGTGCCCAGAAGCTTCCACATCTCGATCTGGGTCGGGCTGTCCTGCACCCGGATCTTGAAGCCGGCCAGCTCGGTGAGAGTCGTGTACCCTGCCTTCCGGCTGATGATGTGCCGCGGGCTGCCGCCCATGTACGCTACGATCTTCAGGCCGGGGTTGCCGGCCTTGGCCGTCCCCTTCTCGATCACCTCCGCAATCCGGCGGCCGATCTCGCCGTCCAGCGCCCGCTCCCAGTGGCTGTAATCCTTCCAGATGAACATCAGGTCGAGGAAGGTCAGCTCCCTGGCGAAGCCGCCGGCCGACGCCGTGGACACGGTGGACAGGTCCAAGGCGCCTTGCATCATGTTCTGGATGTAGTCTTTCTCCGACCCCAGCACGCCGCGATTGTACATCTCGAGGTCTAGCGCTCCGTTGGTCCTGGCCTTGATGATGTCCCGGAACTTCTGATAGCCCTTGTCCCAGGCATGCTGGTCATCAAAGTAATGGGCGGCCTTCATCTTCAGAATCCCAGCGTGCGCCGCGCCCGCCAGCCCCAGGACGAGCAGCACCGCCACAGCCACTGCTACTCCCTTACGCATCTCGTGCCTCCTTTTGGCTCATCCCGCTTCCGACAACATCATGCCCTGTACGTTGCTCGCTCCTCGTCGTCCACCTTCACCTCCTCATACGGCCTCCCGGAGTCCCATCAATCCCTCCCGGAAGATCCGCTCGTCCATGACCTTCAGGTCCGGGGACA
>CAZXXV010000410.1:0-4484 GCA_964644725.1 uncultured bacterium | reverse complement strand
CTGCGCTCGCCGCCACGACGCGAGAGGGATGGGCAGCGGACCTCGGCTACATCGATGCCCACAGCCACCTGTGGAGCCCGGACCGCACCCACTATCCATTGCAGCCGGGGGCGAAGGAAGAGGACGTGGTGCCCAAGGGGTTCACCGTTGGGGAGTTCTTCTCGCACGCCCGGCCCGAGGGGGTCAGCCGGGTCGTGGCCGTGGGGCACACGGTCCATTTCGGCTTCGACGCCACCTACCTGACGGACCTCCTGAAATCCCGCCCCGGCGAGGTGGCCGTCCAGGCGTACCTTGACCACAAGGATGCCAACGCGCCGGCGCGCATGGCTGAACTGAAGGCCAAGGGCGTGAAGGCGTTCCGGCTGCGGCTGATTGATCCGTGGCAGTCCTACTTCCCGGACTCCCACCCCATCATGAAGATATATGAATTCGCTGCCATGCAACGGCTGGCCATCTGCCCGCTCATCAATCCCGACTGGCTGCCGCAGTTGGGCCGGCTGTCGGAGGCGTTTCCGGCCACCACGGTGGTGATCGACCACTTCGCCCGCATCGGCGTCGACGGCTTCGGCAAGGTGCCGCCGGTGCCGGGCACCATCAAGCCGGAGGACGTCGCCAACCTGGTCAAGCTGGCGCGCTATCCGGGCATGCACGTCAAGATCTCCGCGTACTACGCCCTGGGCAAGCGCACGCCGCCCTACGATGACATGATTCCCCTCATCAAGGAGCTGCTCAAGGCCTATGGGCCGGAGCGGCTGATGTGGGGCAGCGATTGCCCGTACCAGCTCGCCGGCGGCCAATGCTACAAGGCTTCCATCGCGCTGATCCGCGATCGCCTGGACGGGGTGTCGGAGGAGGACCGGGAATGGCTGCTGCGCAAGACGGCCGAGCGGGTGTTCTTCACCTGATGCCGATGGAGTGCTTGACACGAATGGCCTGATTCTTCGGGGTCAGGCCATTGTTCATTTGCTGGGGAGGAATCAGTGCTCCGGCCTTGGCGTTCCGGGTACCCAGCGCCAGCGCTGGGTGTCCTTGGCGGTTAGTAATTCCGGACCGAGATGAACCGCGTCTGCGAGGAGGTGTGAAGGATGGCGAGGGGAATTGGCCGGCAAGGGGTGGCGACCCTGGAAGAAGTAGTCATGGCCCAGGCCCTCGAACTGGAGGCGCTGATGAACGCCCTGGAACGCAAGGGCGTCCTCAGCAAGGCGGAGATCCTGGAGGAGATGAAGCGCCTGCGGGAGAGCACCCCGAAGGCGAAGTAGCCCGGAGGGAGAGTCCTGGCGTCAAGCCGGTGTCGCCGTCCCCTTGGGCCTCTGGGCGACTACCGGGTCACGTCCACGGGCCGTCCCGCTCGCCTCGCGCCGCTTGCCCATTGTCTGGGGTCAGACATTTATGATTTACCTTTGCCCCCCTCCGTCCCTGGGTGGTGCCGCATTCTCCTCCAGGAGCCATTGACGCCCTCCCATAGCCCCCGGTAGCCTCGGGAAGAAGACCCTCGTCGGATACGAAATCGGCTCTTCTCCCAGCGGGAGGCTCAGGACCTCGTCCGGCACGCCGAACGGTTCCCCGGCTGGGCGCGCGCTCAGATCACCCCGGCCCCGACCGAGGAGGAACCGCCTCAACCCCTTCGCATCCCCTCAGCAGAAATCGAACTCGCCGAGGAACCTCCCGTCCTTGTTTATATGGAGGAAACGGCCGGATGCCCTCCCACGAAGTGATTGCTTCGGTCATTCGCTGATGGCGAACTGGATTTCTCGCGTGTTCCCGACGACCTTCGATGCCTGCATGATCTCAAAACGGACGACCCCGCCGTCATATCCAAAGTCAGCGATGACCCCAGGCCGTACTTCGTCGCTTTCCTTAATCCGTTCATCACGCAGCGTGATGGTCAGCGAGTCTGTTTCCTGGTCGTACGTTACCCTCATGGCCCACCTCCTTTCAGGTACTTGTCAGGTACTTGCTGAGTTGGGCGGTCTTGTACAGCGTCACCACGATACGTTCGGACACCGTGCTGATCCCGAAGCCAATGGCGGGGCGGCCTCCAAAGGGGGACAGGTATACCTTGATCAAGTTGGGAGCGAGCGGGGTGCGCTGCTGGTACTCCGAAGTCGGCTTCTAATCAGTAGCAGTCCTTGAGGAAATCTTGGTTCATGACAAGTTCTTGGTCGGCACTTTGGGCGATTGCGGTGGACCGACTTCGTGTGAACGTCGCGACGATGATCTGCTTACCGGCCGGCTTCACTGCATCGGCAGCGGGCGCCAGATCACCGTCGCCAGAGACAAGAATCGCAACATCCTAATGACCAAGAAAAGCCATGCTGACCATATCCGTGGCGATCAGCGTATCCACGCCCTTTTGAAGATAGGTCCCCGCCCGCTGGAGGAGTGGGCGCGTCTTCAACGTCACGAACGGCATGCGCTGGATCTTGTTGAAGAACTTCATCTGCTGTGCGTACAGCTCTGGCTCGCGCACCTGATCATAGGCGCCAGTGTAGACGTGCGCCCGGATCATCCGGCGCTGCACTCCGGCGAGCTTTATGGCCAACTTACAGTAGTCCAGGCGAGTACTTGCCCCAAGAGCGCGCAGACTCTCGTACACGTTCATGGCATCGATGAAGACCATGGCCTTCTCTGGGACAAGAACGGGCTGCTCCGTGCTCCGCCATGGTGGCCTCCATCGGTGGAGGGCAGAAAATGGGCCGGGGGTTGACCGAAGCCAACCCCCGGGAGGAATCAGCCCGGCGTTGTAACCAACGCCGGGGAGGAATGCCTGCTTTGCGGAAAAGCGATTGCGTGCTTGAAAGGTACCCTTACCTAAGCATCCTGTCAAGTGGAATCATCCCACAATTGGTTTCGAGTGTCGTGGCCATGGACCGTGCCAGCGGAGGCAGTAACCAGCCTCCAGGCGGTTCGTGGCCCCGCCCGATGCCACAATCTTCATGGGAAAGGGAGTGCGGGGGGTTCCGTAGGTGTAGGAGAGCAGCGAGCCGGTGTAACGGGGACCGAGGGGACGGTCGCGGTCCTCACAACTGAAAGAGATCAGGTTGACGTGGCCTATGCTGTCCAAGTTGAACGTCTCCATAACTCCTATCCAGCGATTGCGCAGATGGTTTCTCTAATCAGAAGCCGGTCCACCTGCTGCGATCTCACCCGGCCTTCGCCTTCTTCGTGCGGTTTAAGTGCGGTTCCTAAGGCATGCCCGGTTGGCAGTGATATTTCGCTCACGGCGGTTTCATCTCCATGGTCTACGCAGCCGGTCTCGTCTTGCGTCGGCTGACAGAACCCTGGCGCAACTCTCCCAATCAACCTTCTGGACGAACCTATAGCGGATTTCAAAGGGATGCTTCTTTGGCGAGGCATTGATTCGCTTCTTGGCCTCCTCCTGCTGTCCGAGAGCAACTTGGATCCACACATGTCCCAGGACGTCCGGAAGCTACCCGAAGAGTGCGTGGATATCCCAAAGCCGCTTTTCTCCGTTTCCTCGGTTCCCTGCCCCCCTCTTCCTCTTTGCTCCCCTGCCTGTATCCTTCTCTCTTCCTTTCCCCGCTTCTCCGTCTCCCTGGCTCCCCGTCTCCTTGTCCCTTTGTCCCCGTCTCCCCGTCTCCCTGTGTCCCCCTCACCCTCTCTCTGTTTCGCCGTTCCCCCGGTTCTCCGTTTCCCAGCCCCCGTCCCGCCTCTCGCCTCACGGTTCCTGCTCCCCAGCCGCGTCCGAGCGCAGCCTGGGCATGCGCGCCCGCGCCGGAGCTACGGGGCGCGGTGGGGCAGTTCGCACCTCTGCGGCTGGAGGAGGTGCCGGCCGGCCCCGGCGAGAGCAGTCGCCTCTGGAGAGAGTTGCTCGCGCGCTATCACTACCTGGGCTACCGGGTGCCCGTGGGCGCCACCCTCCGCTACCTCGTGCGCTCCCCCCAGTGTCCCGAGCAGGTGCTGGCCTGCCTGTTGTGGGCCTCGCCGGCCTGGCGGATGGCGGCCCGCGACCGCTGGATCGGCTGGAGCGATGCGCAACGCCGGCAGAATCTCCCCTACATCGTTAACAATGCGCGGTTCCTGATCCTGCCCTGGGTGCACATCCAGGGCTTGGCGAGCCAGATTCTCGCCCGCTGTGCCCGCCAACTCCCGGGGGACTGGGCGGCCCGCTACGGGTACCGGCCGCTCCTGCTGGAGACCCTGGTCGATCCGGCACGGTTCCGGGGGACCTGCTATCGCGCCGCCAATTGGATTGCCCTCGGACGGACGGAGGGCCGGGGCCGCATGGATCGCACCCACCAGGCCCACGGTCGCGCGCCCAAGGAGGTGTACGTCTACCCCCTCTGCCGTCACGTTCAGCACCGCCTGAGCACGGCGCCGGCCAGCGCCACGGCCGGGGAGGCGCCAGAGGGGCCATGCGTCGCGCCTTCTGCCCGGGCTGTTGGGAGAAACAGCGGAAGATCGATGCGCTCCTCGAAGAGAACCAGCGCCTGAAGGCGCAGCTCCGCTATCGCCAGCGGCAG
>CAZXXV010000409.1:0-4485 GCA_964644725.1 uncultured bacterium | reverse complement strand
CTTGATGGCGTTCGTGACAAATGATGCGGGGTCATGCGTGAGTTGATCCGCTCTCCATGGCGTGTCTCCGTGCATCGGAACAGCTCGTCGACGCTTGGGACTGGCGAGTCTTCCGTCGAAACCCTGAACTAGGTTAGGCCAGAGAGCCCTCACAAAACACGCGCCTGGTCATCCACTAGGCGTCTGTCATATCAAGCGCGGTGGAAATCGCAATACAGCCGCGAAGTGTACGCGCCACAGGGCAGGAGTCGGCGTGGAACCCGAGCACCCGCTCGGCGGTCTCGCGCTTCGCTGGATCGAGCTTCAGGTGGTAGGTGACGTGAATGCGCCGGATGACCAGCACCTTGCCGTCCAGTTCGATCTCCCCGGTCGCGTCCGAGGTCAGCCGCCCCTCCCCGGCCGGGATCCCGCGCGCCTCCAGCGCGCCCCCAAACGTGCCCGTGAGTCACCCCGCGGCCGCGGCCACGATGTAGTCCAGCGTGGTGGCATGGGGCGCGTGGACGGCGGGATCCACCCCGTAGTGCTGGGCGATCTCCGAATGGACCCCGAAGAGGGTGGGCCCCTGCTCGGCCGGCAGGTAGGCCCGGCGCAGGGGACCTTTCACGCGTTCGATGCGGACCTTGGACCGGTACGCCACAGGATCGCTCATGAGTTCCTCCGGGTGTTCGTTGATCGCGTCCGTCGCTGAGACTCCCGGTGGGTGTTACTGCGGACGTGTGCCCACCGGCCCTGGCTCACTCTCCCCCCGGGCTTTTCGCTTGAGCCGCTCGGGATGGCACACCACATAGCACTTGGAGCAGGCTATGTAGGTGAAGGCAGCCCGGTACGCCCGGTCCCACGGGAATCGCTTCTCGCCCGCCAAAAGAAACTCCATGCGCACCCGTTCGGGATCTGCCTCGTCATCAAGGGCAGGCATGGGCACGTCTGAGAGGCCGTAGAGGTGATCCTCCATGACCATCCCGCCACACCCCCATTGGCAGCGGAGGTAGGACAGCCAGCCGTAGCGGTATTCTTTGCCCTCCATGCTCACGACCCGATCGCGGTCGGGCCGGATGGCCTGGACCGGGCAGATGGACACACAGGGGCGGGAGCACCCGAGGCACGGATCCTCGTCGCGCATCGGATCCGGCTCCAGGGCAGCAGTGGTCAGCACGGTCACGAGCTGGACGGCGCCCCCGTACTCCGGGGTCACCAGGAAGCCGCCCCGCCCCAAGCGGCCCAGGCCCGCCGCCATGGCCGCGTGCCTGTGCGAAATCTCCCCCACGCCCTTTTCTTGGAAGTAATACTGGTTCGCCGGCACGGGGAGGCTGAGGTAGCCCAGATCTTCAAGGAAATTCGCCAGGTCCAGCGCCATGTCATCCAGCCGCTCCCGGGGCTCCAGCCCGGCGAAGCGGGAGAAGGGCATCGGGCTCACCCCGCGCAGGTGAAGTTGCTGCACGCCCCGGTTGATCCGATAGGCCAGGGCGATCAGACTCTGGGCCTCTGGGAGCAGCCGGCGCGGGTGCAGTTCGGGGGGTGCGCCCTCCATGCGCTCGATCGGGGCGATGCCCACGAGGTGGGCGCCTAGCGCCCGCGCCTGCTCTTTGACGTCCCGGGTGAGGGGATCCTGGGAGAGCCGGGGGATGCTCTCGATCGGTTCTCCACCAACGCGTTCTGTACTCATCGTTTCCTCGCTTGCGGGAGTTATACAGCCTCCGCGCTCATTCCGCGCGCCATCATATGCTGCGCCTTGTGCCCGATCCGCTGTCCGAGGATGCGGGCTGCCTTCAGGGCGGCCAACTGGTACTCGATGGGGTTGTACATGCTCAGGCCCGTCCGCTCCAGTAACCCGTACTGGGCGACCACCCCGCTGTACTCGCAGGCCCGCAAGGCGTCTGGGCAGCCCAGACAGGGGATGGCGCCTGCGGCGGTCACCCGCCCCAGCGCGGCCATCCCATTGTTCCGCATGAACTGGAGCAGCGCGTCGGCCAGAGTGCCGGCCAGGTCCGGATTGGCGCCCACGACCACGGCCGCGCCGACCTTGCCGCGAGTGAGTTGGCGGTGGTGGCGGAGGGACCAGAACCGCTCCATGAGGATCTTCGTGCAGGCGTCGAGCATCCCGGAAAAGGCCCAGCCGCCGATCACCAGGGCGTGCGCCGCGAGGATCTTCTCACTAAGCTCCTTCCAATCGTCCTCGATGGTGCAGAGGTTGTCCGTCCGGCAGCCATTGCAGGCTTTGCAGGGCCGAAGATCGAGCTCATGCAGACGCACCAGTTCATGGGAAAGGCGGGTGGCGGACAGCATCTCCTGGACGAGCGTGTCCACCTTTCCCCCCTTCTGGGGCGAGGCGCTGATTCCGAGGACTGTCGGTGTCATCTCGATCTCCTCTCGTAAACTACTCGGCCGGAGACTGGGTCGACGGTGCCTCGCGTTGCACCACCTGCCGGTGCGGACGCGCTCGACACCGATGCTAGGCGCCATCTCTCCTGCTACAAGGCTATGGCATCCTCGACGGTGATCCGGATGACGTGGTTCACCTTCAGGTTCGCAACGGTCCGCGGGGAGCGAATGTCGGCGAAGACCAAGTGTTCGTCGTCGAGAACCCGCAGCGATCCTTTCGCCGAGACGTTAGGCCTCCCTGCTTTGTCTGCGGTGGCGATCAGGGCCGGGGTGTAGCTCGCCACTGCCTTCTCGACTTCCGACGACATCTTCATGGCGAGGCCTCCTCGTGTACGCCTGGCTGCAGTGACGATCCTGGTCTAGGGACCCATCGTGACAGAGGATGCATGGCATGACAGTTTCCAACCCAGGTCATGCGGCGCCATCGATCGGTTGATTAGCGTGCAACCGACGGGATCCGCGGGACATCCCGTTGTGGGCAGTGGGGGACGTTGGTTCCGAGACAACTTATAGCCACTGCTTGATGTCTGCAACGGGATCGGCCCAGGCGGCCCGGTTCACGGCCGAGGTGCTCACGCCCAGGAATCGGGCCACGGCGGCCCCGGAGTACCCCAGGTAGCGGACCGCGAGTTGGCAGACGAGGCGGCGCGCGTGGCTCACGCGCCGCGTGCGGCGGCCCGACCATACCTCCGGGGCGGGGAGCCCTGCCCGGGTTGCGATGCGCTGCGTGAGCCGCTTGAGGGCCAGGCGTGGGCGGGCGACGCGAAGCGTGCGGCGGGTGTCCTCCGCGGCTTCGGTGAGGAGGCGGTCCACGAAGTCGCTGCTCCCGAGAACCCGCGGATCTGCCACGGTCGGGTCCCCCTGCCGCCGGAGGGCCTGCACCGCGGCCCAGCCGCCGGCGCTGCGGACCAACCCACCCCCGCCGAACTCGGGTCGGTGCCCCTGCGCAATCCCGGCCGCGACGAAGGCGCGGTAGGCCCGCCGGGCCCGGGCGAGGGTAGGGCCGAACTGCTCGAGGATCGCCCCGGTCGCCTGCCAGGGGCGCGGGATAATGCCGAGCAGGGCACTGTGGCCCGTCCAGGGAAAGCGGTCGAGGGAGCGAAGATCCGTCACCATCTGGGCGCGGAGGGGATTGAGGTGGAGGTAGCGCACGAGTTCCAGGAGGTAGGGCTCCTCCTCCACCACGATGGACTTATAGCGGTTCTGGAAGAGGTGTCCCGCGCGCTTGTGCCGGCGGTTGAAGTTCACCACGTAGCCCGTGAGGAGTTTGCGCAGACTCGCGGAGAGCGGCTGCTGGCCGGTCTGCACGAGCAGGTGGGCGTGATTCGGAAGGAGGGCCCAGGCATAGACCGTGCAGGCCTCCTGCTCCGCCAGCGGGACGAGGCGGGCGAGGAAATCCGCGCGGTCGGTGTCGTCGCGGAAGATCGCGGTTCGCTCGATCCCCCGCACCATCACGTGGTGGAGGGTGCCGGGGGCATCCAGCCGGGGTTGCCGAGACATGGGAGAAGCATACCGCTCCGCGAGATTGGAGTCAAGTTGCTTCGGAACCAACGTCCCCCATTCCGTGCCAGTGGGTCTTGAGGTGCGGCCCCAGTTGATCCACGCGCATCCCGTCGATCCCCGGCGCACCCTTGTTGCGGCGGACCTGGTGCAGCGCGCGCCGGAGGTTCTCCGGGTCCAGCACGCGCGCGAGGAGGTCCTGGCCTTCTACCGGAGCGTCGGCTCCCCGTGTCCCAGTCTCGGTTTCACCCCCGTGGACCGCGTGGCCCAGGGGCAGCGTCAGCTGCCTGTCGGATGCCGTACCGCGACTCGACACGAAGTGACGACTCCTTTCCTTCACTCCCCTCGCGGGGTACCGTTCGGGCCTTCGGTCATAGGCGTTACGGCTCGGCCTATCTGTTGCCCCGCCTTTCGGCCTTGGGGTGCCTCACTAGCCGGGCCTGCCTCGGACCTACTATGCCCTCTGCTGACTTCTGCCGACCGGTCAGGCCGGGTTCCCCCGGCCTCAGTCCGCGGGTGCGGACAGCCGGCAGATCTCCCAGGGTAAGACCCAGAACGTTTCGCGCGTAGGCGCCGGATTTATAAAGCACACCCCGTGGCGGATGG
>CAZXXV010000408.1:0-4488 GCA_964644725.1 uncultured bacterium | reverse complement strand
GGCCATCCCGATCAGGACCCAACAATGGGCTCTCTACGGAGCTCAGGGACGGCGCTGGCTTGCCAATTGGGAACGGGACTATGCCTCGGCACTGATGGGGCTCGGCTGGAGTCATTTTGTCTTGCGCCAGTGGGACCCTGGCCGCGAGGCCTTTCAAAAGGGATTGGAGGTATCAAAACGGCTCAAGCTGGATTTCATGATGGGCAACGCCCACCGGGGTCTGGGGACAGTCGCTGCGCGCCAACAGGACTTCCCGACCGCCGTGAACCACCTGGAGGAGGCGTTGCGACTCAATCCCCGGCCCGGCTTTGTCGCCTGGACCCAGGGGACCCTCGGGCGTGTCTATCGTGGGATGGGCAAGCTGCCAGAAGCGGAGGACGCCCTCAGGAAATCTGTGGCGGGCGTCGAGGACTTGCGGAGTCTCCTCCAGTCCGAGGACCTCCGCGAGTCCTTCTTCGAGGACAAGGTCGAGACCTACGAGGACCTGATCCTCTGCCTACTCGAGCGCGGGAAGGGACCCGAGGCGTTCGACATCAGCGAGCGGGCCCGGGCGCGCGCCTTCCTGGATCTGCTGGGGAACCGGGTGACCCTCAGCCGGGGGCGCAGCCAATCTCTCGTGGCCGAAGAACAAGCGCTGCGGGAGCGGATGAGCGCCCTCAAGGCGTTGCCCGAGGACTCCCCTGCCCTGCAGCGGGAACTGGAGCTGGCCCGGGAGGCATACCAGGCTTTCCTCCAGCGGGTTCGGCGGCTCGACCGTGAACAAGCCTCCCTCATGACGGTGGAGCCCCTGACCCTCCGGGAAGTGCAGGCCCTCCTGCCGGAGGGCGCGGTCCTGTTGGAGTACTTCGTGACCGGGCAAGGGCGGACGATCCTGTGGACGGTCGAGCGTCAGGGGATCGCCGTGGTCAGCCTCCCCCTCGGCCGCCAGCGGGTGACGGACCGCGTCCAGGCCTTCCGCGATCTGATCGCCGCACGCGACCGCCAGCCCGAGATGCAGCGCATGGCCCAGGCGCTGTTCGACGAGTTCGTCCGACCCGGCCTCGGGGGCCGCGCACCAAAGGAATTGCTCATTGTTCCCCACGACGCTTTACATTACCTCCCGTTTCAGGCCTTGATGCCCGCCCCAGGCCGCTACCTCCTCCAGGAGGTCCCACTCCACTACTACAGCAGCGCCAGCCTCATGCAGTTCACCCGGGCCAAGCAACAGACAGGGAACCCCACGTTCTTCGCCCTGGGGAACCCGGATCTCCAGGACCCCATGCTGTCCCTCCGCTACGCCGAGCGGGAGGCGCGGGGGATCGCCGCCCTCTTCCCGGAGACGGCCCTGGTCACGGGGAAGACGGCCACCAAGGCCACGAGCCGCGATGAGATCCGCCGCCACAGCGTGCTCCACTTCGCGACCCATGCGGAATTCGACGAGGCCGACCCCCTGGGTTCGTCCCTCCTGCTCGCCTCAACGTCCGGCGATGACGGCCGCCTGGAGGTCCAGGAGATCTTCGGGCTCGACCTGCATGCCTCCCTGGTGGTCCTGTCCGCGTGTGAAACCGCCCTCGGGAAGCTGACCCGGGGGGATGAACTCACGGGGCTGACCCGCGCCTTCATCTACGCCGGCACCCCCAGTATCATCACAACGCTCTGGCAGGTCAACGACCGGGCGGCCTTCGAACTGATGCGGGAGTTCTACCACCACCTCAAGGCGGGACAGGACAAGGCGGAATCCCTCCGCCAAGCTCAGCTCGCCATGCTGGCGAAACGTCCCCACCCGTACTACTGGGCGGCGTATCAACTGATCGGGGAGGCGCGGTAGCTCCCCCTCATCCCGCCCTTCTCCCTCCAGGGGAGAAGGTGAGGTTGAGGGATCGGGAGTCGCAGAGAGAGGGTTCAACGTGGGTTTTCGCTTCCCAGAACTTCGCGCCCGCCACCGGCGGTTCCTCCTGGGCCTGACCCTGGGGTTCCTGACCAGCGCCGCCGTGGCGATTCCAGTCTCGCTGGGGTATTTCTCCGGCTACACAGGCAAATTGCTGGATATCTACCTCTGGGCGCAGGGCCGGGCCCGCGCGCCCGAGATCGTCCTGGTCGCCATTGACGATGCCGCCTTCCAGCGCCTGAACGAGCGCCAGCCCATCCCTCGCGATTACCTCGCCGCGGTGATCCGCGGCCTCCGCAAGAGTGGGGCACGCCTGATCGGTATGGACGTGGACCTGCGGCGGCCCACGACGCGGGGCGATGATCGCGACCTGCTGGCGGCGATCCGTGCGGCCCCAGGTGATCCGGCCGTCCCCGTGGTCGTCGCCCGAACGCTCACCGCCGTGCCCGCCCCGGGGGGAGAGGTCCGCTTCCTCCCTCGGCAACTGTACGATCCTGCCCTGGAGGCAGACTCGGGCTTCGCTGAAGTGCCCAAGGATGAGGATGGCTTCTTCCGCCGCATCCCGCTGGTCGTTCCGCTGTCGGGGAAAGGCTACTTCCCCTCCTTGGGGCTTGCCATGCTCGCGCGACTGGGCGGACAGGACGCCACGGCGCTCGCCCGGGCCCTGGCAGGGGCGGAGCCGGTCGAGCTGCCCGTGCCGGCGTGGGACGAAGCCCGGGGCAGCCTGGCTGGCGATTCGCCGCTCCGTTTCTTCCGGGACGATGATTGGAAGATCAGCTTCATCGGCGGAAGCGGCAGCTTCCTCACCATCGGGAGCGACGCCGTGTTCCAGCTCGGAGTCTCCGATCAGGAGGTCGCACGGGACAACCCGCTCCGGGACCGGATCGTCCTGGTTGGTGCCACCTTCGCGGAGGGCCGTGACAGTTACCCTACGCCGCACGGGATCATGGCCGGCGTAGAAATCCACGCCAACATTCTTCACACGCTGCTCACCCGCAGGCAGATCCAGCCAGTCGCATGGGGAACGAGCCTGATCCTCCAGTTCGTTCTGTGCCTTGTCCTCAGCGCCCTCTTTGCCGTGGTTCGACCGAATCGCGCCCTGCTTATCTCGCTGGCCGGCGCGGCCCTCGTCACTGTCGCCCTCAGCGCCTGGGCGACCACCCCCGGCGCCTACTGGTTCGACTTCCTCACGCCTATCCTGGCCATCCGCGCGAGCAGCAGCCTCCACGACGCCCTGGAGCGGCGCCGAATCCGGGAGTCCTTTCACCAGTACATCGGCCGGGAGGTCGCGGACCGGATTTATCGCGATGATCCCACCTTGGCGGGGCAGCGCCGCACCGTCTCGGTCATGTTCACCGACCTGCGGGACTTCACCACAATGTCCGAGGCCATGACGGCAGACCAGGTGGCCCGGCAGCTCAACGAGTACTTCCCCATGATGGTCGAGGCGGTGCAGCAGCACCGGGGGATCGTCAATGACTTTATCGGCGATGCCGTGATGGCGGTCTACGGCGCTCCCATGGACAATCCGGGGCATGCCTTGGACGCGGTGCGGACCGCCCGGAAGATGCAGGCGAGCCTGGCAGCGCTGAACGCCGGGTGGGAGGCCCGGGGGCTGCCCACCCTCAAAATGGGCATCGGCATTCACACCGGGGCCGTTTTTGCCGGCAACGTGGGCTCGGCCAAGCGGAAGAAGTACACCGTCGTGGGCGATGCGGTGAACGTAGCCGCCCGCGTCGAGGGCCTGAACAAGGAACTCCACACCACGCTCCTCATCACCGGCGACACATACGCGGCCGTCAAGGATCGGGTAGAGGTCAAGGACTGCGGCGAGGTGAAGGTGAAGGGCCGCCGTCAGGCGGTCAAGGTCTACGAGATCGTGGCCCTCACGGAAGTCGCCGAGGGCCCGCAAAGGAGGCGTCTATGGGTGCGCGATGGTGGATCATCCTGGGGGCCCTGGCTGTTCTGGCGCCGACGGGGGGCCTTGCCGCGTCCGCCGGAGACCCCGTCGCCGTCCTGACCGAGATCCGGACCGGACAGGGCGAGGTGCGCGTCAAGCTCGCGGCCGAAGCGGACTGGAAGGCCCCGCTGCCGCTGCTCTCCCTGCGACCGGGCGATCAGGTCCGGGCCACTCGGAACGCCACGAGCGTCCTCATGTTCACCGGCGGCCAGGGGACGGTCACGGTCTCGGCCGCGAATTCGCCCTACACCGTACAGCCCCCAGCGGCCGGCGCGGGCGGCAGGACACCGGAGTTGGTGGCGAATCTCAGCCGATTCCTTATGGGGAAAAAGAAGGACCTGACCTATGTCCCGCTGGCCACCCGGAGCGTCAAGCAGCCGCCCCTCCTCCTCTCCCCGCGGGAAGGGAAACTGCTGGGCCCGCCGCTCCTGGAGTGGGGCGGCTCCGACCGATTGCGGTACACCGTCCGAGTCTTCAGCCCGCAGGGGAAGGTCTGGGAGCAGGCCAACCTGCCCCGGACGCCGCTCCCCTATCCCGCGAGCGCGCCTCCTCTCGCTCCCGGGGTGCCATACCGCTGGGAGCTGGAGGCCAAGGATTTCCCCATCCAGCAAGGACAGTTCACGATCCTGCCGCCAGCCGAGAGCACATCGATCCGGGAGAA
>CAZXXV010000407.1:2127-4498 GCA_964644725.1 uncultured bacterium | reverse complement strand
TCAACCTGGACCTTAGCCGCGTAACAGATCAATATCTAGAATCACTCCCGCCTGAGAGTGCCTTTCGCAAAATGTGGCCGATTACCCGAGCGTATTTGCTGGACCGTGGGGTGGACGTCACGCGACAGCCGGTCCAGACAGCCTGCTTCGGGCACGCCATCAACGGTGGGCTTCGGATCGATGCCCACGGAGCTACCACGATTCCCGGTTTGTATGCGGCAGGGGAGGTTGCCGGAGGGCCCCATGGCGCCGACCGTTTGGGCGGCAACATGCTGGTGACCTGCCAAGTGTTCGGAGCTCGCGCCGGGTCGTGTGCGGCGGGGTACGCGCGGAAGAAGATCCAGGAAAGTGTTCCCGCGCCGCTGGCCGCCGCGGAAGAGCGAAGACTGCATGCGAGCTGTGGCAAGGCAATTCGCGCGCAGGAGCTAAGGGAGGATCTGCAGTCGGCCGCCCAGTCCGGATTACTGATACGGCGGAGTCAGCAAGGCCTAAGGGGCTTTCTCAACACCGTTGCCGTGATCCGAGGGGAGATCGATCGCGCGCCAGAATCCGACCATTACAGTTGGGAGCTGTGGGAACTGGAAAGTCTTCTCCGTGCAGGCGAAATTATGGCCCGGGCCGCACTCCTTCGACGAGAGAGTCGCGGCAGCCATTTTCGTGTCGATTTTCCCCAGCGCGACGACATCCATTTTGGAAAACCGTTAATCATACGGCGGGATGCGATCGGGTCGTAAGGGTCGTTGAAGATTCGCCGAGAACGGATCAAGACAGGATGGGTGAACAACAACGCGGCTGATGAGAAGTTGCTTTTGGGCGTGAGATCGCACGAGTTCTATCCGACGCGAGAGCGCAGCTGGGGTGCTCTTCGGGAGGGTGCTCCGCATCTTGGATGCGGGTTGGATGAGCCCGATCCGCTACGTCATCTTGCCCCTGTCCTGGCTGTCACCCGTGGCCTGACAAAGCGCGACCGCAAGCGAACGCGCGAAACGGCGAGAGTTGCCGCCGATAGATCTCTGTGACGCTGCGCGGTCCCTCACTACGCCGGCCCAGGCGCTCCGCTCAAGGCCCGGATGATGTCCACGTTGTTGGGCGGGCAGCCCCGCACGTACCGGGGCAGGCGCCTGGCCTCGGGCAGGCTGCAGGAGCCGATGCTGACCAACATCTCCCGCGGAATGCCCCCCGGGATCGCCGCTGGCCCCGCAATGATGGTGAACCCGCGCGCGCGCCCGAGGGTCCCCTCCGCCCGCATGTCAAAGAGAGAACTCAGCAGACCGTTGCGGCAGCCGGTGCAGGTGCCCTCGCTGTGGACGATGGTGATCCCCTCCCTGTCGATGCGGTGGTCCTCCTCGCAGCGGACGAAGCGCCGTCGCACGGAGGCCACCTGCTCCCCCACCACCTCGATCTGCGCCTCGTCCATGGTGCCCAGGCCGCGCTCTGCCGCCGCCTTGGTGATGGGTACCTCCTCGGCCTCGAAGCCCATGATGCGGCTGGCCGTGGCGTCCACGGCCACCAGATCGCGACCCGCCAGGACCAAGCCAAGTCCCACGGGCAACCCCATGAGCGGCCCCATGCCTTCCTGGCCGATGAGGCCATCCACCACGGCAAAGATCGGCTTGAAGTAACTGACCAGGTCCACCGCCCCCTCGAACATGCCCTCCAGGTGGATGCGCCGCTTCTCGGCGTCGGTCACCAGACCCTTCAGGTTCTTCAGGGCTAGCGTGGCTTGCCCCTGGTCGTGGGTTTTCATCACCGGCACGCTGATGATGGCATCCACCTGAGTGACCAGCCCGAACGTCGTGATCTCCTCCAGGACGCGCCCGTCAATGATCTTCACCCGTACGGTCCTGTCTTTCTTCAGGTCCACCACCTCATAGCCCTGCTGGCGGAGCTCCTCGTAGCCCATGACCCGGAGGGCAGCCTCGGTGTCCGCGCCCCTGGCCGACGACTCGGCGATGACCGGCCTGGCCCCTAACTCCCTCACCATGTCCGCCACCGCCTGGCACACCAGGGGACTGGTGCAGGCCCCCGCCTCGGCCGACGCGGGTGGCGCCACCATGTTCGGTTTCACCATCACCAGCATGCCCGGGTGGACGACATCCGCAAGGCCTCCGGCCATGCTCACGGCCTGCCGTACGCCGGCGGCCACTTGATCGCGACCCCATGGCCTATCGACCCTGACGATGGAGACTTTGGTCATCTCGCGCCCCTTTCCGCTGAGGTTCGATTGTCCATCTGGCTTACTTACCTTACTACGGCCTCAATCCGCGAATCACAGCAGATCATCGAACTCCAGCACGGTTTCGCGGATGAGTCGTTGCGCGTCGGTCAGGTGGAAATCCATGAAAAACTGTTCGGCGGTTTCCGCCTTTGG
>CAZXXV010000407.1:0-2027 GCA_964644725.1 uncultured bacterium | reverse complement strand
GTCCATGGGCTTCAGTTGCTCCGTCGCGTCCTTCGCCCGGATCCCATCCTCGAACATGCTCAGACAGAAGGGGCAGGCGGTGCACACCACGCCGGCTTTCACGCGCAGCGCCTCTTCGGTGCGCTCGACATTCACCCGCTTGCCGATCCGTTCCTCGAACCACATCATGCCGCCGCCTGCACCGCAGCAGAAGCCCTTCTCCCCGCTGCGCTCCATCTCCCTGGTCTGGACGCCCGGCAGGAGCCGGAGGATCTCCCGGGGCGCATTGAAGATCCGATTGTGTCGCCCCAGGTAGCACGAATCGTGATAGGCGATGGTCTGCCCGATCGGCGTCCTCGGTTTCACCCGGCCCTGCCTCAAGAGGTCGCGGATGAACACCGTGTGGTGGATGACCTGGTAGTGTCCGCCGAACTGCCCGTATTCGTTCTGGAGCGTGTTGAAGCAGTGGGGGCAGGCGGTGATGATCTTCTTCACGCCGTAGCCGTTGAGGGTCTGGATGTTGGCCTGCGCCTGCATCTGGAACAGGAACTCGTGCCCGATGCGCCGGGCGACATCGCCGGTGCAGCGCTCTTCCTCGCCCAGGATGGCAAAGTCCACCCCGGCGGCCTTCAGCACCTGCACAAGCGACCTGGCGACCTTCTGGGTGCGCTCGTCAAAGGCCGCAGCGCACCCCACCCAGTACAGGTACTCCGCCGTCCCTCTCTCTGCTATCAGGGGGACGCCCAGACCCTTGGCCCAAGACGTTCGGCTTGGCACGGCGCCCTGGTACGGGTGGCCGCGGGTCTCCATCCCTCGCATGGCCGCCTGCATCGTCTCGGGGAATCTCGCCTCCTCCATAACCAGGAAGCGGCGCATGTTGACGATCTTGGGGATCGGCTCGATGAAGACCGGGCATTCGTGGTGGCACGCGCCACACGTCGTGCAGGACCAGATCACGTCCTCGCCGATCACGCCCCCCACCATGGGCTTCCCGTTGCCGCTCCCGCGCGCCTGGGCCAGCAGGTGGTCGCGCAGGTCAATGATGAGCCCTTTCGGCGTGAGCGGCTTCCTCGTGGCCCAGGCGGGGCAGGCGTCCTGGCATCGGCCGCACTCCGTGCAGGCCACGAGATCCAGCAGGTCCTTGCGGGGAAATCCCTGGATCGTCGAGATGCCGAAGTGCTCTGCTTCTTCCAAAACCACCGGCTGGATCACGCCCGAGGGCTGCGGCCGGCGCAGCGCGATGTTGGCCGCCGCCGCGAGGATGTGGCGGACCAGGGTGTACGGCACCAGCGCGATGAAGGCGAAGGCCAGGACCGCATGCCCCCACCAGGTCACCCGGTGCAGCAGGGTCTGCTGGGATCGCGTCAACCCTGCGAAACCAAGGCCCGTCACCCATCCTCCTGGCGACCAGAGACCCCAGGGGTCCCTGGTGGCCGCGATTCTCAACCCCTCGACAACGAACCCGCTGACCAGGACGCCGAGAAGCAGCCACAGGAAGAGGCTGTACCCCTCGGCGTCGCGCGGCTTCCATAGGCGCGTGGGTCGCAACGCATAGCGCCGGATCAGGGCGACGATCACCCCCGCAACTCCCGCGACGCCGAACAGGTCCACGGTCAAGGACATGAAATACAGGTAGAAGTTGCCGGAGAGCGTCGGGATGCCGAAGTAATCCTGGAGGGCCACCATGCACGTGGCGATGAAGAGAATGCCAAACCCCCAGGAGATCCCCGCGTGCATGCCGCCGGCCAGCGGCTGGGTGAGCAGGCGGCGTTGAAGCACCGCCTGGGACAGCAGCTCCCGAATCTGCCGCGCGATCGGCGGGATATCCTTCTCGGGCTGGCCCATCCACAAGAGCTTGACGAGGCGGTAGCAGCCGTAGAGGAAGGCAGCGAGGAACGGCAGGAAGAGGGGGTACAGCAGCAGATGGGCCGGGATATTCCAGTAGATTTCCCGCGAGGGAATCATCCAGACGGCTCCAAGGAAGTCCAGCGAACTGTTACGGGGCAGATCGTCAAGAGCGTTCGAGGGTTCGGGAGTTCGGGGCACCC
>CAZXXV010000406.1:0-4499 GCA_964644725.1 uncultured bacterium | reverse complement strand
TGGGCCCGTTCCAGACCACCGTCTTGGCCCCCCGGATCAGCTTCGCGAACGCCTCGCGTGCCTTGGGGCCGATGTCCAGCCCCATCCACCCGGAAGGGATGGCCGTGCTGTCTGCCGTCCGCGTGGCCGCCGTGGCCTCGGCCTTCTCTGCGATGACGTGATCCATGGGGAGGAGGAACGTGACCCCCTTGGCCCGTGCCTCGTTCAGGATCTCCTTGGCGACGTCCAGCTTGTCCGCCTCCAGGAGTGACGCGCCCACTTCCATTCCCTGCGCCTTCAGGAAGGTGTAGGCCATTCCGCCACCGACGAGCAGTGCATCCACCCTGCGCAGCAGGGTTCTCAGCACGCCGATCTTGTCCGACACCTTGGCCCCTCCCAGCACCGCCACGAAGGGGCGGGTGGGATTCGTCACGGCGCGCCCGAGGTACTCCAGCTCCTTGGCCATGAGGAACCCGCAGGCCGCCACAGGCACGAACTTCGTCACGCCCACGGTCGAGGCGTGGGCCCGGTGCGCCGCGCCGAAGGCGTCGTTCACGAACACGTCGCACAGCTCCGCCAGGGCCCGACTCATGGCCTCGTCGTTCTTCTCGTCCCCGGCATGGAACCGGCAATTCTCCAGCATCAGCGCTTGGCCGGGCTGGAGGGCTGCCACGGCGGCCTTCACCGCATCGCCGATGCAATCGGGCGCCATCGTGACCGGCTGCCCGAGCAGTTGGGACAGCCGGGTTGCCGCCGGCGCCAGGCTCATGCTGGGGACCACCTTCCCCTTGGGCCGGCCCAGGTGCGAGACCAGCAGCACCTTGGCGCCCTGCCCTATGGCGTGCCGGATCGTGGGAAGCGCCGCCCGGATCCGGGTGTCGTCCGTCACCTCCTGCTTGTCGTTCAGCGGGACGTTGAAGTCCACACGGATGAGGACGCGCTTCCCTTTCAGGTCGAGATCGGCGATCGAGACTTTGGCCATCCTGACACCTCCGCGCCTGACCCGGCAACTTGGCAATCAGCCGCACCCAGAGGGTCCCCGGCAACCGGGAACATCCTGACAGCCGGATCGCCAGATTGCCCGATTGCCACGGTTTGCCCCGATCGCTCGCCGACCGCCCTCCCTTCGATCGAGCGTACAGATTGGGGCCCTGCGCCCGAGGCGCGAGCCCCGCCCAAGCAACGAGGCGACCGCGTCGAGGCTCACCCGGCCCCCGGCGGTCGCCTCCCGTCACACGCAGATCACCCCCGATCCTGCCGGGGGATCCGCCTGCTGTGTTCCCGCTACAGGCCCTTGGCGATGAACTTGATCAGGTCGCGCACCCGGCAGGAGTAGCCCCACTCGTTGTCGTACCACGCCAGGACCTTCACCATGGTGCCGTCCATGACCGACGTCGAGGGGCCATCCACGATCGAGGACAGCGAGTTGCCGTTGAAATCCACGGACACCAGCGGCTCCTCGCAGAAGCCCAGGATCCCCTGCAATTCGCCCTCGGCCGCCTTGCGCAGGGCGTTGTTGACCTCCTCCACCGTGGCTACCTTCTCCACCTCGGCCACCAGGTCCACCAGGGAGACGTTGGGCGTCGGCACCCGGATGGCCAGCCCGTGCATCTTCCCCTTCAGCTCAGGCAGGACCAGGCCCACCGCCTTGGCTGCGCCGGTGCTGGTGGGGATCATGGACATGGCCGCGGCCCGGGCCCGGCGCAGGTCCTTGTGGGGCAGGTCCAGGATCTGCTGGTCGTTGGTGTAGGAGTGGATCGTGGTCATGAACCCGTGCTTGATCCCGAAGGCCTGCAGGACCACCTTGGCCACCGGCGCCAAGCAATTGGTGGTGCAAGAGGCGTTGGAGATGATGTGGTGCTTTGCCGGATCATACCGGTTTTCGTTCACGCCCAGGACGATGGTGATGTCCTCTTCCTTCGCCGGGGCGGAGATGACGACCTTCTTCGCGCCCGCCTCCAGGTGCTTGCTGGCGCCGGCCCGATCGGTGAAGCGGCCGGTGGACTCCACCACGACCTGCACGCCCAGATCCTTCCAGGGCAGGGTGGCAGGATCCTTGCTGGCGAACACCTTGACCGTCTTCCCGTCCACGGCCAGGGCGTTGTCCTTGACCTCCACGCTGCCCTTGAAGGCGCCGTGCACCGAATCATACTTCAGGAGGTGCCCCAGGGTCTTGGCGTCAGTGATATCATTGACCGCGACGATCTCCAGCGCGGGGTCCCCGTAGGCCGCGCGGAGGAAATTACGGCCGATCCGACCGAAACCATTGATGCCCACTCGCGTCGCCATACCTGACCTCCTTGGAGTCCATAGGATGCATGAGAACTGACAACCGGATCCGCCTCAGGCGCGAATGCCCCCCTCCGGGGAGCACGCGGCATGCTAGTCCACGCTGCCGGAAATGTCAAAGGATAACCGGGCGCAGTCCGCGTGTCGTCCGGACTGGCAGACAGCGGCCGGTCTCCCTCGGCCATGGCGCGGCGATCATTCCACCCGTGCCACCGTCAGAACCCCAACCTCAGCGGCGCCGGCCCCCAGGCCACGGATCGGGGCTGCGTCCGTCATTCCACCCGGGCCAGCGTCAGCACGCCCACATCAGCAGCCCCGGCGCGCAGCCCACGGGCCGGACCGCGGGGATCATTCGACACGCGCCAAGGTCAGGACGCCTACCTCAGCGGCTCCGGCCCGCAGCAATGCCGCCGCGCAGGCGTCGGCTGTGGCTCCCGTGGTGAACACGTCATCCACCAGGAGCAGGTGCCGTCCCGCCACGTCTGCCCGCACGCCAAACGCGTCGCGGACGTTTCTGCGGCGGGCCTCGACGTCGCCGTGCTGGCGAGGCGTTGCCCGCACGCGGCTGAGCGCCCGTCTCAGGACCGGGATCCCATGGCGCCGCCCCACCGCCCGTGCCAGCACCTCGGCCTGGTTGAAGCTGCGCCGCCAGCGCCGCACCCAGTGCAGCGGCACGGGAACCAGCCCATCCCAGTCCCGCAGGGAAAGGTACTGAGGGGCAGCCTCCGCCAGAAGCCGCGCCAGGTGCCGCAGGAGGGAGAGGCGCCCGCCGTGCTTCACCAGCAGGATGGCCGCGCGGGCGATGCCGTCGTCCCGGTAGCGCAGCACCGCCCGTGCCATGCGGAAGTGGTCTCGCGTCTCGCGGCAGCGCTGGCACAGGGGTTCCTCCGTCCCGTGGGTCGCCGCCGGATCGGGGAAGGGCCAGCCGCAGCGCGAGCAGCCCGCCACCGGCATCCGCTCCAGACTGCCCCAGCAGCGCCCGCACAGGGCGCTCACACGCTCGCTGTCCAGGGGCCGCCGGCAGATGTGGCAGGGCGTGGAGAAGAGGAGATGCAGGCAGGCAGCCAGGACGTCCCGGGGCGAGACCCCTCTCGGCGGGCCGTCAGCGGGCGACACGGCCGGACGGCGGTCCGCCCCCGCGAGCGCCGGCCAGACACCGGTCCAGCTCCTGCAGCAGGACGGCCACCGAGGGGAATCGCTTCGTCTGGTCTTTCATCATGGTCTTCAGGATGATGGCGTCCAACCACACCGGAATCTGCGGGTTCCGCTCCCGTGGGGAGGCGGGCGGGGTGTGGATATGGTGGTACAGGATATCCCCCTCCACGAAGGGCGGCCGGCCCGTGACCATATGGTAGAGCGTGCAGCCCAGGGAATACTGATCCGAGAGGGCCGAGATCTCCTCCCCCAGAATCTGCTCCGGCGCCATGTAGAAGGGGGTGCCTCGCACCGAGGTCACCCTGGCCATGGCCTCGCTGACCACCGCTGCCAGCCCAAAGTCCATGAGCTTCACCACGCCGGCCGGGGTGATCATCATGTTGGCCGGCTTGATGTCGCGGTGCACGACGTTGTTCCGGTGGGCGTGGGCGAGCCCCACGCAGGCCTGGCGAAAGATCCCCAGGCCCCGCGGCAGCGGCAGGGTCGAGGTCTCGCCCAGGATCTGCTGGAGCGAGCGACCCTCCACGTACTCCATCGCGATGTAGACCTCGTCGGCCGAGTGGGCGGCGTCATAGATGGTCACGATGTTCTGGTGCTGCAACGAGGCGGCAATCCGGGCCTCCCGCAGGAAGCACTCCAGGGACTTCGGATCCTCGCGGATGGCGTCGGGCAGGACCTTGTAGGCCACGGGGCGCCGCAGGATCGTGTCCTCCGCCAGGTACACGATCCCCATGCCTCCCCGGCCCAGCTCCTTGACGATGCGGTAACGCCGGGTCGGCGGGGTCACGATCTGGGTGCCCTCGCCGCCCGGCAGCGCCTGGGCCAGACGTTCCCGCAGGCTCGCCACCCGCTCCTGGACGTCCTGGTAGGTCATCTGCTCCGCCATGACTTTTTCGAAGAGGGACAGGGCGCTCTTGAGATCCCCCTGGCGCTCGTGGATCGCGGCGAGCTGGTAGGTCGGATGGATGAAGTCCGGCGCGATGGGCTTGAGAGCCGCCGCTTTCTCGAATTTCTCTTTGGCCGGGCCGTAGAGCTGGCGTTGGAGGAAGAGATCCCCCAGCATGACCGTGGCGTCT
>CAZXXV010000405.1:0-4504 GCA_964644725.1 uncultured bacterium | reverse complement strand
GGTGCCGTGGCCGCAAAGATCCGCAGCTTTCGACCGCCCGAGCCCTACAAGGGGAAGGGCGTCAAGTACGTCGAGGAGCGGATTCGGCGCAAGGCCGGGAAGACCGGGGCAAAGTAACACATCATGGGCGGTCCCAGGCGGGATGCATCCGCGACTGGGGCCTGGAGAGGACGCATCGTGGTATCTGTCCTTACAAAGCGGGAAGCGCGGCTGCGTCGGCACCGCCGGGTTCGGCGGGTGGTGCGGGGGACGGACGAGCATCCCCGCCTGTGCGTCTTCAAGAGCGCCCGCCACATCTATGCCCAGATCATCAACGATGAAAACGGCCGGACGCTGGTGTCTGCCTCGACGCTCTCCAAGGACCTGCCGAAACCGGGCGAGCGGCCGAAGAAGAGCGAGATGGCCAAGGCCGTGGGGACACTGGTGGCCGAGAAGGCGCTGGCGAGCGGCATTCAGGCGGTGGTGTTCGACCGGGGGGGATACCCGTTCCATGGACGGGTGAAGGCCCTGGCGACGGCGGCGAGAGACAGGGGGTTAAAGTTCTGATGGGTGTGGAGCGGATAGCCCAGCGCATCAATCCCGAGGGGTTGCGGTTGACAGAGCGCGTGGTCCACATCAACCGGGTGGCCAAGGTGGTCAAGGGCGGGCGGCGCTTCAGCTTCAGCGCCCTGGTGGTCGTGGGCGACCAGGCGGGCCACGTGGGGATGGGTCTGGGAAAGGCCAATGAGGTTCCCGAGGCCATCCGCAAGGGCATCGATGAGGCTAAGAAGAACCTGATCAAGGTAACGCTCAAGGACAGCACCATCCCGCATGAGATCCTGGGCGTATACGGGGGCGGCCGCGTCCTGCTCAAGCCCGCCTCGCCCGGGACCGGCATCGTGGCGGGTGGCGCGGCCCGGAAGGTGCTCGAGGTGGTCGGCGTGCGGGATGTCCTGTCCAAGTCGTTGGGCTCCGACAATTCCCACAACGTGGTGAAGGCGACCCTCGCGGGCCTGCAGGCGCTTCGCTCCTTCGAGGAGGTGGCGCGAGTGCGCGGGCGGGAGGCGCCGCCCGCGGCACCGGCGCGGGCAGCCGCCGCGCCGCTTGCCGCCGAACCGCCGGCCGCCGTCGGCGAAGGAGCCCAGCCGTGAGCGGACAGCTCAAGATCACACTCCGCCGCAGCCGGATCGGGAGCACGCCCAGGCAGCGCGAGGTGCTGCGCGGCCTCGGGCTCCGCCGCATCAATTCCAGCGTGCTGCGGCCGGACGATCCCGCCATCCGCGGCATGGTGACCAAGGTGTCCCACCTGGTGGAGGTGGAGCCCGTCCCCGACGTGAGGCGTGAGGGGTGAGGAGTGAGGCGGGAACAGCGATGAAACTGCATGAGTTAAAGGCGCCGGCGGGTTCCCGCAGGCGGCGCAAGATCGTGGGACGCGGCCCCGGCTCGGGCCACGGCCAGACCTCGGGGCGCGGGGAGAAGGGACAGAAGGCGCGCTCCGGCGGGAGCAGCCGGCCCTGGTTCGAGGGCGGCCAACTGCCGCTGCACCGCCGCGTCCCCAAGCGCGGGTTCACCAACATCTTCCGGAAGGAGTACGCGATCCTGAACGTGAAGGACCTGGAACGCTTCGAGGCGGGTGCATCGGTCACGCCGGCCACGTTGGCCGAAGCGGGCCTGGTGCGAACCGCGGGCATTCCCGTCAAGATCCTGGGAGAGGGGAGTCTCAGCAAGGCCCTGGCGGTGTCGGCCCATCGATTCTCGAAGAGTGCGGCGGAGAAGATCCGGGCGGCGGGCGGCACCCTCGAGGTCATCGCGTCGTGATCGAGCAGTTCCGCAATATCTTCCGCGTCCCCGAGCTGAAGCGGCGGGTGCTCTTCACCTGCTTGCTCCTGATCGTGTACCGCATCGGGGCGCACGTTCCCACGCCCGGCATCGATGCCCACGCCCTGGCCCGCTTCTTCGAACAGCAGGCCGGAACCCTGTTGGGCTTCTTCGACCTGTTCTCCGGCGGGGCCCTGCGACGCCTGTCGGTGTTCGCCCTGGGCATCATGCCGTACATCTCCGCCTCCATCATCCTGCAGCTCCTGGCGGTGGTGGTCCCCGCCCTGGAGAAGCTCCAGAAGGAGGGGGAGCAGGGGCGCAAGAAGATCACCCAGTACACCCGGTACGGCACGGTGGCCCTCTCGGCCATCCAGGGGCTGGGGATCGCGGTGGGCCTGGAGAGCATGCAGATCGGCGGGGCCACGGTGGTGCTGAACCCCGGCTGGGCCTTCCGCCTGATGACCACGATCACCCTGACCGGCGGGACGATCTTTCTCATGTGGCTGGGGGAGCAGATCAGCGAGCGGGGCATCGGAAACGGCATCTCGCTCCTGATCTTCGCGGGGATCATCGTCCGGATGCCCGAGGCGATTTTCGCCTCCTGGACCCTCATCACCCAGGGGGAGATGAACCCGCTCATCTTCCTGGCGCTCCTGGCCTTGATGGTGGCCGTGGTGGCCGGCGTCATTATCATGACCCTGGGGCAGCGCAGGATCCCGGTCCAGTACGCCAAGCGGGTGGTGGGGCGGCGGGTCTACGGCGGGCAGAGCACCCACATCCCCCTGCGGGTGAACACGGCGGGGGTGATCCCGGTCATCTTCGCCAGTTCCATCATCGCCTTCCCGGCCACCATCGCCCAGTTCATCAAGCACCCGTGGGCCCAGGCGGTCTCCACGTTGCTCCGCTTCGGAGGGGTGCCCTACACGCTCATCTACGGGGCGGGGATCATCTTCTTCACGTACTTCTACACCGCCATCATCTTCAACCCGATCGACGTGGCGGACAACATGAAGAAGTACGGCGGCTACATCCCCGGCATCCGCCCGGGGAGCAAGACCGCCGAGTTCATCGAGCGGATCCTAGACCGGATCACCCTGGTGGGTGCCCTGTACCTGGCGGGCATCTCGATCCTCCCGGAGATCCTGATCACCCAGATGAACGTCCCGTTCTACTTCGGGGGGACATCCCTCCTGATCGTGGTGGGTGTCGCGCTGGACACGGTGCAGCAGGTGGAGTCACACCTCCTGATGCGGCACTACGAGGGCTTCCTCAAGAAGGCGAAGGTCCGGGGGCGGATCTCGTAACACGAGAGCCGACTCCGCCCCGCTACGCGGAGCGGAGCGGGGGAGCCGTGAGCGGAGAGCCGAGAGGGATGCGGCTGATCCTGCTGGGACCTCCGGGCGCCGGGAAGGGGACGCAGGCCAAGCTGCTTGTGGAACGCCTCAAGATCCCGCAGGTGTCCACCGGGGACATGCTGCGGGCCGCGGTCAAGGCGGGGACGCCGCTCGGCCAGGAAGCGAAGCAGTACATGGACCGCGGGGCCCTCGTCCCGGACGCGGTGATCATCGGGCTGGTGCGAGAGCGATTGCAGCAGCCGGACTGCTCCCGGGGGTACATCCTGGACGGGTTTCCCCGGACCGTAGCGCAGGCCGAGGCGCTGGAGAAGACCCTAGCGGGCCTGCAGGCCTGGCTGGATTCCGTGGTGAGCCTGGAGGTCCCCACGGAGGACTTGGTCCTGCGGATCGCGGGCCGCCGCACCTGCCGGAACTGCGGGGCCATGTACCACGTGCGGTTCTCGCCGAGCAAGACGGACGGGCGCTGCGACGCCTGCGGCGGGCCGACGTACCAGCGGGATGACGACCGGGAGGAGACGGTCCGGCGACGGCTTGCCGTGTATGCCGAGCAGACCGCGCCCCTGATCAGCTTCTACGAGGCCCGGGGCCTCTTGCGGCGCGTGCCGGGAACGGGAGAGATCGTGGAGATCTTTCAGCGCATCACCGCCGCCCTCAGCGCCTGAGCGATGAACGATCAGATCGTCCTGAAGGCGCCCTGGGAGCTGGCGCTTTTGCGCCGGAGCAACCGCCTGGTGGCCGAGACGCTTCAGGCGCTGGCCCAGCGGGTGAAACCCGGGGTGACGACGCTGGAGTTGGACCGGTTCGCCGAGTCGTACCTGCTGGCGCGGGGGGCCAGGCCGGCCTTCAAGGGGTACCGGAACTACCCGTTCACCCTCTGCGCCTCCATCAACGAGCAGGTGATTCACGGGCTGCCGTCCGCGCGAAAGCTCGAGGAAGGCGACATCCTGAGCCTGGACATGGGCGCCGTCGTGGACGGGTACTACGGCGACGCAGCCATCACGCTTCCGGTGGGGCGGATCTCGCCCGAGGCGGAGCGGCTGCTCCAGGTGACCCGGGAATGCCTGGATCACGCCGTCGCCGCCGCCAGGAACGGGGCGCGCCTGGCGGACGTCAGCAGCGCGGTCCAAGAGCACGCTGAGGCCAACGGCTTCTCCGTGGTGCGCGTATTCGTCGGGCACGGCATCGGGAAGGAGCTGCACGAGGCGCCGCAGATCCCGAACTTCGTGGATCCCTCGCGCGGCCGCGGGCCGGTGCTCAAGCCCGGGATGGTGCTGGCCATCGAGCCCATGGTGAACGCCGGGGGCCCCGATGTCCGGGTGCTGGAGGACAAGTGGACCGCAGTGACGGCGGAC
>CAZXXV010000404.1:0-4507 GCA_964644725.1 uncultured bacterium | reverse complement strand
GCCTCTTGGAGCGTGAGGGAGTGCAGTTCCTCTTGGATGGGCGGATAGACATGCAGGCCCATCAATGGAGCCCGGAACTCGACGGAGTACGTCCGCGCCGCAGGAAGTAGATCTTGAGACCCACATCCCCCTTGCCGATCCGAACGTCCTCGCAATAGCCCGCGTTACCTTGCCGCGATTCGAGTCTCCCGCAAAATGCCACGGCCCGCGTCCATGGACGCGGGCCGTGACGACCCTTGACCCTGGTTCTCGCCGTACCTACGGTCGATAATACGACCCCAGACAAAGGCCAACGAAGCCTACCACCGAGATAACCGTCTTCACCATGTACAGGGCTGAGCCCTGCTCGCTCGGGATGAGCCAGGGAAGAACGAGCAGGACGCCGCCTGCCACCATCAGACTGATCGCCTGAAGCTTGGTGAGGCGCTTCTTCGGCCCGAAATCCTTCTTCGCTTCCTCCTTCACTTCCTCAGCCATCGCTTTCCTCCATCGAGAAACGCCTGCACTGCGGCAGACGTGCTCCGACCCAGTGAGGTGCATATCCGTGGATGTCCTGGATCAGGAGAGAAGCGGATCGCTGGGATCGTCAGGAGAGCTGGGTCGGCTTCGGGCTGCGTAGAGGTGCCGCCGTGGAAGGCTGCGGAAGGCCTGCGGCGTCGAGGCGCAGGGTCGTGGACTCGGAGCCCGTTCGGCAGCAGAGAGTCGGGCGCTCCGGTCCGGCCTCTTGATGAAGGGACGATGGGATTGGGCCTGCTTCTCGATGCGGACGCCGGTGCTCTCCGCGAGGGCGGTCAGGGGGAGGTTGCGGGTCGTCGGGGTGAGTGAGGGGGTCTCTTCTTCTGGCCAGGTGGCGGGGATGACTGCAATTCCGCCGACCAGGGCAAGGCAGGCGACCAGGCCTGGGGTCATACCCCGCCACGGCCGGATTCGAAGCTTTCGGCATGACATAGAAGAGAGGCCCCCAACACCCCGCCTTCTACGCCGTCCGGGCGCCGAAGTCAAGCAGGGAAATCATTCTGGCGCGTGGGAGGGTATCCGGGCGTGTGCGGCAAGAGGTTCAAGCGATGGTTTGAGGCGATCCCTCGCGGTCTCTCCCGATCAACGGAGCAGGACCCGCCAGGTCAGCGCTGCGATGAGCGCAGACATGGGGATAGTCAGGATCCAGGCCCAGACGATTCGCACGGCTATGCCCCAGCGCACGGCCGAAAGACGCTGGGTCGAGCCGACGCCCATGATGGAACCGGCAATGGTATGCGTGGTGCTCACCGGGATGCCCCCGAGCGCGGTTCCGATCAGCATCAGCGCGCCGGCGGTTTCCGCGCAAAATCCACCCACAGGCTGAAGCTTGGTGAGCCGCATGCCCATGGTCTTCACGATCCGCCAGCCGCCGGCCAAGGTGCCGAGTCCGATGGCCGCATGGGCTGCCAGGACGACCCAGAAGGGGACGTAGAACTGGGGGCCCAGGTAGCCGGCTGAGTAGAGGAGGATGGCGATGATCCCCATGGTTTTCTGGGCATCGTTGGTGCCGTGGCCCAGGCTATATGCCGCGGCGGAAAGTAGCTGCAGACGGCGGAATAACCCATCCACCTGGCCCGGTGATGCCCCATGGAAGATCCGATAGACTGCTGCCATGAGCAGGAAGCCGACCCCCATCCCGAGGAGGGGTGACAAGACGATGAACGCCACGATCTTGCCCAAGCCCGACGGGATCAGGGACCCGAAGCCGGCCTTGATCACGGCTGCGCCGGCGATGCCCCCGATGAGAGCATGAGAGGAACTGGTGGGAAGGCCAAAGTACCACGTGATGAGGTTCCACAAAATCGCGCCCGTCAGCCCGGCGAGGATCAGCCACTGATCCACCACGGTCGGATTCACGACCCCCTTGCCGATCGTCGTGGCAACGTTCACGCCGAAACCGAAGGCGGCCACGAAGTTGAAGAAGGCGGCCCAGGCCACGGCCTGCATGGGAGTAAGCACGCGGGTGGAGACGACGGTGGCGATGGAGTTGGCGGCGTCGTGAAAGCCGTTGATGTAGTCGAAGATCAGGGCCACCACGATGATGGAGACCGTCAGGAGAAGCGAGCTGGACATGTCTCTAGGCTATTTTCGGGGCGATGCCTTCAATGACGGCGACGGCCGAAAGCCTTCTCGCAGATCTTGTCAATGCTGACGGAGTTTTCGGCCACACCGGGAAAAGAAAAGGCCATCCGAAGGTGGCCCATGCGCCGGTGGAGTATGTGGTGACCCGGCTGGGAGTCGAACCCAGAACACCCGGCTTAAAGGTGCCCTCCCATGAGAATTCGCCAGAGAGCGACTGGGAACGCAGGATTCGGACGGACGCATTAAACTACACTACTTAGGCCACCAGTCGCAAGCGCCAAGCGAGACTGGATGCAACGGCCTTTGACTCCGACCTGGCACTGAAACTGGCACCTGTACTGGCACCGTACAATGGTGGCAAGTGTGTAGCTCGCGCAGGGACGGCCAGGCGGGGGCAATGGGACAAGAGCAGATCGCGGGCAGGAAGCTGCATCGGCCTTGTGGCTGCCGGGGGTGTCGTGAGGAGTACGGGGCCGCCCCACCCCCCACGAGGACCGACCCCCCGCAAAAACATTGTCCGGTCTCCCCTGACATCGAATGCGAAAAAGTCGCGTGTAGCCTACCCTGTGGTGGCCTCACTTCCGTCTTGACCTGTCCATAACATTATGTTAACCTCCCGTCATGGGCAGACCCCGAGGGTCACAATTGCCGCGTCTGCCTTCCGCAGCGCAGGCGCGGAAAGCCTTTCGAGAAGCCCTGCTCGAACCGGATGGAACGTTCATCTCAGTGAAGCACTTCAAGGAGCGGATGGTTGAACGACAGTTTGACCTGACCGACGTCGGACACGTTGCGCGCAGCGGACGAATCCATAACCCGCCCGAGTGGGACATAGCCCACGGCGAATGGACGTGGCGAATCGAGGGCCGGGCCGTGGATGGCCGAACGGTCTATGTCGTTTTCAGCGTCGTTGGCGAGAAGACGGTCAAGGGGATCACCATCGAGAGCCCGGGGAGGTAAGACTATGCGGTGCCCAGAGTGCGGCCATGCCCTGAGGCGTGCGCTGCGGGATTACCACTATACCGAAAGCGGGCTGGATAACGTTGTGCTGGAGAAGGCCCCCGTATACGTGTGTCTCGACCACGGCGTGCAGGCAGTGGCGCTGCGGAACGTCCAGGGAATCCATGGGGCAATCGCGGCGGCCCTCCTCAAGCTCAAGCGTCCGCTGCGCGGCCTGGAGATGCGGTTCCTCCGCAAGCATCACGGCTGGAGCCAGGCGGAACTGGCCCGCCGCCTGGGCGTCACAGAGGTAACCGTCTCCCGGTGGGAGACAGAGGCCCCGACCATCGGATCCGCAAATGAACAACGGCTTCGCCTGCTGTTCGCGGACCCGGAAGCCTTCGCGGCCCTGCAAGTCACGAAGCCCCAGCGATCCAAGGCTGTACCTCTCCTGCGAATTGCGGTGACTCGATTGCCTGGATCGGTACCCTCCCGTATCCCAGCCTGAGCCGGAGCCGACCGGATCGGCCTTCCTCCATTCCCGCGCCAAGTGGTGAACGCACGCCGCTGCCCCCCGCTGGGCCAAGCGCTTGCCCGCGGTGGCGCATAAGAAGGGGACCCTTCCTCCGGATGTGGCCGCCTTTGCCGCCCAGACTCCCGGCGTGCCCGTCTTGCTTCGGACCATCGCCAGCAAACGCTTCACCCGGCAGGACCTCGAGCGGCTGACCGAGTATGTGAACACCCAGCTTGGGAAGCGCCTGCGGTGAGGCTGAGCAGGGTCCCGCGCTACTCGGTTACGGAGTTGGAGCGGCGAGCAGAAGAGCTGCTCCGGGCCCACTGTGGCTGGCCTCCGCCCATTCCCGTGGACATCGAGTTCCTGGTGGATCAGGAGCCGGGAGTCCTGCTCGACATCTTGCCTGGGCTCCAAGCCTACTGAAGGACGTTCTTTCTTGACGAAGTGGAATAATTTGCTTGAACTGCCTCGAATCGCTCGACGCCCTCGTGGGACAGCGCACCGCCAAGATCGATTGCTGGCGGACCCCCCTCAGAAGCAGCGGTGGCTGGCCGTCGCGCTCCTGGACATCGAGCCGCGCTTGCCTCGGATCAAAGGCTTCCGCGCGCTACCGCTGCTGCGGCAAGCGCTGCAAGCTGAACTGTGGGGGAGACGATGAAGGCTGGATCTCAAGCTGCGGAGCCTCATCCGAAGGGATGGCTTCGGAAGTTCAACCAGCTTTGGGATTGACTCCAGGGAGACCTGCCGCTCCAGTGGGACCTCCATCGCTGGGCAGTGGCCAAGTGGCCGTGATTTGGGTGGGAGGGGGTCCACGCGCGGAGCACCAGGAACCGGTAGGCGAGGGGGCCTCCACATCGAATCTGAAGTCTCCCTCTAGACGGGCTTGCCTCGACCCTCCGAAAGTCTCTTGACGTGTATTCCGAATGTGTTATATTCCACACATGGAATGGGAGGTGG
>CAZXXV010000403.1:0-4523 GCA_964644725.1 uncultured bacterium | reverse complement strand
GTAACTCCTTGAAAAAACGACGAGACTATTTTGAAACTGGGGAAAATGGGCTAGACAAGATTCGCGTCTGCGGCACCCGCGAACCGAAGCCGCGCGCCACATTCCGGGTTCCTTTCGGCGCATCGTGGAGATCTCCTGCATCGGGGTGCGACACGGAGACAGACCCCACCTCAAGTGACGGTGGACAGCATATGTCATGCCAGGGCATGACGCCGCGGGAGCTGGTGCAGAGACAAACCCGGCGTCATTCCGGTGCGGCCGGAGGTACAAGACTGGGGACGACTTCACCGTGATGGTGGAGACGCCGGTCCAGCGCGGCCCGAGGTGCGGAGTGGCGATGGGGTAGGGTTCTCAGTAATGGGTGCAGATGTGCATCTGGGGGAGGCGCATCGGAGTTGCGATAGTGCAACCCATGAGGGAGTTACTCCGCTGGGATCTCCAACCCAAGCTGTTTGATCTTTCGCCAGAGGGTCGTCTTGTGGATGCCGAGTTCCTTCGCGGCTGCCAGCCGATTCCAGGCGTGGCGCCGCAGAACGTCCTGGATGAAGCGTGCCTCCAGCTCCTGGAAGGTCTTCACGCCCACCGCCACGGACTCGGACGACGACGGGCGCAGGGGCTCCGGCAGATGCGCCGGCTGGATGAGGCCTCGCGGACAGAGGACGAATGCGTGCTCGATGACGTTCTCCAGTTCGCGCACGTTGCCGGGATAGTCGTAGGCCAGGAGGATCTGTAGCACCTCGGGAGAGACCCCAGCGATCTCCTTTTCCCGGAGACGATTAAACCGTGCGATAAAGTGGTCCACGAGCAACGGGATGTCCTCTCGCCGCTGGCGTAGGGGGGGCAGGGTCAGCTTCACGACATTGATCCGGTAGTAGAGGTCCTGGCGGAAGGTCCCGGCCTTCACCAGATCGGCCAGCCTGCGGTTCGAGGCGGTCACTACCCGCACATCGGCGGTTACGGATTCCGTGCCGCCGAGAGGCTCGAAGGTCCTGTCCTCCAACACCCGGAGAAGCCGGACCTGAAGGGCGGGGGAGACATCCCCGATCTCGTCGAGAAAGATCGTCCCGCCGTGCGCCAGGGCGAAGCGGCCCGGCTTGTCCTTGCGGGCGTCGGTGAAGGCGCCGGCCTTGTACCCGAACAACTCGGATTCCAAGAGGGTGTCGGGCAGAGCGCCGCAATTGACAATGACCAGGGGTTTGTCCTTGCGCGAGCTCAGGTTATGGACGGCCCGGGCGAAGAGCTCCTTGCCGGTCCCGCTCTCTCCCTCGATCAGCACGGTGCTGTCGCTCTCGGCCACGGTGGGGAGAATCTCGAAGAGTCGCCGCATCTCCCGATTCTTGCTCAGGATGTCGGCGAAGGTGTAACGGCCCGCGATCTCGGCCCGCAACTCCTCGACCAGCCGAAGGTCCCGGAACGTCTCCACGCCCCCCAGGACGATCCCCTGGCGGTCCTTCAGGAGGGCGGTGCTGACGCTGATGGGCACGCGCTCGCCGTCAGGCCGCACGATATACACCGACCGGTTCACGACCGGACGGCCCGTCTGCATCGTCTCCTTGAGGGCGCACTGCGCCTCGCAGATCGAGGCCCGGAACACTTCGCAGCACGGTCGGCCCACTGCCTCCTCGCGGGGCACGCCCGTGATCTCCTCTGCGGCCCGGTTAAAGGAGGTGATCCGGAACTCGCCGTCCACGGTGAAGACGCCGTCCGCCACCGAGTCGAGGATGATCGCGATCTCGTCAGGCTCGAGACGCCGATGAGGGTCGAGCCTCATGACGCTGACGCTCCTGCCCGCTTTGGCGGGTTGCTCCGTCCAGCAGACCCCGAAGGACCTCCAAGTGTTGACCCGCCACCTTGCCTGGGACATTGTATGCCAGTCGGCACGCCAAAGCCAGGACCGGCTCTGGATCGTTCCTCCATCCAGACCCGATCCTCGAGCGGTCCTTGCCTCACCTCCAACCTCCCCTAGGCCGTTTCGGGCATGGCTGGCCACGGCAGGCAGGGGGGGGTGCATGCGAACTCCGGTGGTGCCAGCAACAGCACCAGTGACCGCGCCAGCAGGGGCTGTCGAAAGGCCGGCTGGCTAGCGCAGGCCCCGGCCAACGGGCACCCACCGCACCGGTCAGGGCAAGCGAACTCCATGGACCGGAGGTGTCCCAGGCGGACCAGGTCCCTGACCAACTGGTCCAGCGTCACCAACGACACGCCCAGGTCCTGCGCCAGCACGGCCTCATCCCCTCACACCCCGATGCCCAGGAGGCGTGCTCCCTGATAGATGCCGACCGCCACGCTGAAGGAGATGGCCGCCAGGAGGACCACGACGTATCCTGTCCAGGCCCAGCTTCCCGTCTCCGAGCGGATCGCCGCGACGGTCGCAGCGCACGGGATGAACAACATCTGGATCACCAGGAGGGCCAGGGCCGCCGCCGGGGTCACCTGGGCGGCGACCAGGGGACCCAGCCCCGATCCATCCTGTGCCGCGGCGTACAGAATGGCCATCGTCGGAATGACATTCTCCTTTGCCAGGAAACTGGCCAGAAGCCCTACCATCATCCGCCAGTCCAGACCCATGAGCCCGCCCGCCGGCGCCAGGAGGCGTCCGAGGTGGACCAGGTAGCTGCTCTCGAGGCTGCCGCCGGGGAGCGTGGCCAGCGCCCAGACTGCCACCGAGACCGCAAGGATGACGCCCCCGGCCTTCTTCACGAAGGCCAATGTGTTGTACCAGACCGTCAGGCCGATAGTGCGCGCGTTGGGGGCATGGTACAGGGGAAGCTCCATGATGAATGCCGCGTACTGGCCCCGGAACGCCAGCCGGTGGACGGCCACGCCGACCAGGATCAGCACCACCAGGTTGAGGACCACCAGGACCCAGGAAACCAGCGTGGCGCTCCTCCCGAAGAAAGCCGGCGCCAGGAAGGCCAGGACCGCCAGGCGAGCGGAACAGGGAACCAAGGGGACCAGCAGGATTGTGAGCAGCCGGGCACGGCGGTCCTCGATGACGCGGGCGCCCAGGACCGCCGGGACGTTGCAGCCAAAGCCGAGACACAAAGGGAGTGCGCTCTTGCCGTGCAGGCCCATCCGATGCATGAACCGATCCAGGAGGTACGCAGCCCTGGCCAGATAGCCAATGTCCTCCAGAAAGCCGAGGACGGCGAAGAAGATCACCAGGATCGGCAGGAAGGTGAGGACCATGCCCGCCCCGCCGATCACGCCGTCAGCCACCAGGGCCGCCATCCACGGCGGCCACCCCGCGAGAGCCGCTCGAGCTTCCCGGGCCGCGCCCTCGATTACCACCCCATCCAACCAGGCCTGGATCGGTGTCCCGATGCCGTAGGTGACCCAGAAGACCAGCCAGAAGAGCCCGAGCAACAGGAGGAGGCCCCAGGTGGGGTGGGTGAGGACGCGGTCCAGGCGGTCGGTCAGGGCTATTCGCCCGACGTGCGGACGGACCACTGCCGCCCGCACCATGCGGCCGATCCACTCGTAGCGACCGCCCGCCACGTCGAGGACCGCATCCTCGTGATCCTTCAGGATCGCCTGGATCTGCTCCCAGCGTTCGGCGGTCAGGTGCTGGCGCATCATCGTCAGGAGCTCGCCGTCCCCCTCTAACAACTTCGTCGCCACCCACTCCTCGGTGTAGGGGGGTGGAACCTGTGCAGCGATGAGCCCTCGAAGGGTGACCATCACCTCCCGGTGACCTTCCCGGATCCCGGGGCCGTGAGGTCGGTACGCCTCGGGGTGGCGAGCCAGATGCTCCACGGCCGCGATCAGCTCCCGCAGGCCCTGGTTCCTGACCGCCACCACGGGCACCACTGGCACCCCGAGCGCTGCCTCCAGCACGGGGGGGTCGATGTGGAACCCTGCCCCCTCGGCCACGTCCATCATGTTCAGGGCCACCACCAGCGGCGTAGGGAGGGACAAAAGTTCCGCCACCAGATACAGGCTGCGCTCCAGGGCCGCCGCGTCGGCGATGACCACCACCACATCCGGCCGCTCCTGGAGGATGAAATCGCGGGCCACCCGCTCTTCGGGCGAGTTGGCCGTCAGGCTGTAGGTGCCCGGCAGATCCACTATGTTGATGGCCATCCCATTGAGGTGGCAGGTGCCCTCCTTGCGCTCGATGGTCTTGCCGGGCCAGTTTCCCACGTGCTGGCTCATGCCGGTCAGCATGTTGAAGACCGTGGACTTGCCCACATTGGGCGGGCCGGCCAGGGCTACCGTGATGGCCCGCTTTTCATTGCCGGGGATCGTCATCGCTGCCCTCCTCCGGCCTCACCAGCAGCTTTTGCGCCTCACCCCGGCCCAGCGCCACGCGGGTGTCGCGAACCAGGACGATCACCGGCCCGCGACCGGAATTCCTCAGCAGGCTTACGCGGGCCCCCTCGGTGAATCCCAGCGCCGCCATTCGGCCGAGGAACCCCCGTCCGCCCTGCAACCGGAGGACGGTGGCACGCGCGCCCTCGGCTAGCTCTCCAAGCGGCCTGACCCCTTTCTCCTCAATCAGCATCTTTCAGTCCTTCACCCCG
>CAZXXV010000402.1:0-4530 GCA_964644725.1 uncultured bacterium | reverse complement strand
TCATCCTCGTCCTTGACCTTGGCGTCCTTGGCCCAGTAGCCGCGCTCCACGTCCAGCACGAACCCCAGCTCCGTCTCGTCCTTCCGCCGCTTCCACCCCCGGTTGATCCGCCAGAGCGTGGCGGCATGGCCGTAGGTCAATGTCGCTAGGCGGCCGGCCTGCCCTTCGACCGTCGCCGTCTGACGGGCGATGCGGTCGTTCGCCTCCGCGTACCGGAGAACCGTCTGCAGCTCATAGCCCTGCCGCTGCCGCTCCTCCTCGTCCGAGTTGATGCGGTCGCGGCGTCTCGTCGTGACGTTCTGCAGGCGGAAGAGCTGCCGCGTCGATGCCCCGAATTGCTCCCGACAGGCCTGGCAGAGATCCGGTCCGCCGCCGTCTTGCACCGGATGGAGGTACCCACACTTGCCGCACACCTTGGCGCTGGTCGTGATGACGCCGCGCCCGGTGACGGGGTCGGCCTCGCCAGTCACCGGCAGGATGACCCGGTTGATCACGTAGCGGGAGCCCTCGTGGTAGATGATGTTCCGGGGGCCGAACTCGCTGATGGCCAGGAAGCGGGGCCGGGAGAGGAACTCGTCGGCGCCCTTGGCAAGGCGGCGGCCGGGGATGAAGGCCGACAGGGGAAGCCGCGGGAAGCTGTAGCCGGGTAGGAATCCCTTGCTGGCGAAGTACCGGTAACTGTAGAAGTCGGATTGCAGGATCGCCGAGCCAACCGCTGTGAGAAGATCCAGTTGCGCCTCGGCCTCCCGGCGCAGCTTCTTGGCCTCGTTCTTGTCCTGCACGGACCGTGCGGCATCCAAGATGATCTTCGTCTGGAGGTGGATCTGGCTGAGCGCAGAGCGGTAGAGCGTCCGCCAGCGGTCGCAGGCATCCTCGAGGCGGCGCCCGACGGTGTGGAACACGTCGTCCAGCCAGCTTGGCCCCCACCAGTTCGAGCGGGCCAGCTCTCCATGGAGGCCCGCCAGCACTGTCTCCGCCCGCCCTCTCGCCCGCGCCCGCGGGTGCGGCGCATCCACGTCCGATCGCACCGACGGCAGGAGGTCCAGGGTCGGCTGGTCCCCGAACAGGTCGAGGAGGTCGCGGAGGGAGCGGCCGAGGCTCATGCCGGTCTCGGCCAGCCAGATGGCGTGCACGTGCGCCTGGACCAGGTCCTCGTTGGCTAGGTCCAGCCGCGGCGGCGCCACCTGGCCGGAGACCATCTGCTGGGGGCGGCGGAAGAAGTACTGGTCGTGGGGGCTTCCCGTTGAGCAGTACGTGACCACCAGGGCGGGCTGGCCGCTCCGCCCGGCCCGCCCGCTTCGCTGGGCGTAGTTCGCCGACGTCGGGGGGACGTTCCGCATGCTCACCACGTTCAGGCTGGCGATGTCCACCCCGAGTTCCATCGTCGGGGAGCAGTACAGGATGGGCAGTTGGGCGGTCTTGAATCGCTGCTCACGGTCCTGCCGAGCCTCATCCGGCACCTGGGCCGTATGCTCCCGGGCTTCCAGCCCTTGCCCGTCGGCGGCCACCGTCCGGTAGAATGCCAGGAAGAACTCGTTCGGCCGGCCACCGGTCGCGGGAGGATTGGGCACGCGAATGGGATCGTGGACAACGCTCTTCCCCTTCCCCGCGACCCAGCGCATGGCCGAGGCGGGGATCTGGTACCCGGGGACGTCGTCGTCTTTTTCGGGTTCGCGGACCCGCTCGACGAGACCGGCCACGCGAAGGCCCTCCAGGAGCTGCCGGATGATGGTGGCACGATCGTCGAGGCCCAGAGAGCCGGTGAACCCAGGGAACGTGCTGCGTCGCCCGATGTACTGGCCGAAGCCGCCTCGGGGAGACAGGAAGGTCCACTCGCGGGAGTCGCCCGACCGGCTGGATCGCGGCAGGACCACGGTGGAATGTACGGGGGTCTCGTTCTCATCAATGGCCCAGGGCGCCTTGAGCCGCTGGCCCGATCGCTGCTGGACCTGCTCCTGGAAGGTCTGGTCGAGGTAGTCCACCTTGATGGCCAGCTCGCGCCGCATGTAGTCGAGGAGGACGCGCGCGATGGCGGCGCGGGTTGCAGGGGCGGCCGTGAGGAGCGCCGGGTGGCCCTTGGCCCAGACCTCCTCAGCGGCACAGACTTCGTCAAGGGACTCGTAGTCGATCCGCAGGAGGCCGGTCTGCTCCAGATTGGGGGACATGATCCGCCAGCCGCGGCGGAGATCGTGGTAGAGCCGGTATCCGAGCACATCCCGGAGCGCCCGCTGGGTTTCTCTGAGCAGGGCAAACTGGACGGTCGGATCCACGGCGTACAGGTCGAGCGGCAAGGCGAGCGTATCGAACACCCGCTGGGTGAGGACGTCGTAGGTCAGGCCGCTTGTGCCGGCCGCCTCCGCCGCCCGGTAGAGGGCTGAACGGAGGAGCCCCACCTCGACGAAGTCGTTGAAGTGGCAAGCCTGGAGGGAGGCATCCTGGCGGTTGTCGGTGAAGGACAGGAGCTTCCGCGCCTCCGGCTTCAGCGCTTCGTCCCGGCGGAGATGGCGCACGGCGGAGAGGCTGAGGATGGTGGTGGCCGTGCTCCGTCCCTCCGACCCAAGCGTAGCGAGCTTCGGGAAGTCGGAGCGGGCGCGCCCGCCGTAGGCGATGCCGCAGCGCAGGCAGAACCGGAACGGCATCGGGAGGAAGTGGACCTTCAGGCCGTCCGGGGCGATTCGGCCGTCTGGGGCGACCTGGAGCTCCCGAGGAATCGCCTCGCGGAGGTGGTACTTGACCCGCCCGGTGTCCCCCGCCTCCAGCCAGTCGTCCGGGAGCTTGTCTGGCGAGAACGACCAGGGCTCGGGGGTGTTGAGGTAGAGATAGCCCAGCGTCCCGGCGGCCTCGATCGGCTTTGCATCGAAGGCACGGCCCTCGATGCGGGAGCTGGTCGGCTCTTCGATCAGGCGGACGGTGTAGTACTCCTGGCCGCACTCCCGGCAGAAGGTGAGCGGCAACAGCAGCCGGGCGCGGTCCCCCGGCACGTAGCGCTGGGCATAGACCGTGAGATATCTCTCCTCCTCCGGCTCGACCGAGGCATACACCGTGTCGCCCCGACTGATGAACTGGTGGAGCCGGAAGGCGAAGACGGGAAAGCCGGTGTCCGGCTGGCGCATCGCGTACCCGGCCAGCAACTGGCCCTGAATCCCTCGGACGCAGCGAGCCTGCTCGACCCCCGTGAGCTGCGCCAGCTCGACCGCAGCGCCCTCGGGGCCGCCGATCGACCGCGGCTCGGCCCGGAGAAGGCGGCCGGATTCAGCCTCCGTGGTCAGCCCGAAGGCGGTCTCGATCCAGCGTGAGAGGGGGTCCTGGAGGAAGGCCGGGAACTCCTGCGGGGGCCGTGCGGCAGGATCGGTGAGCCGCTGAGCGAGCGCCTGACGGAAGGCCGGATCCGCGAGGTCCGGCTCGGGGGTGGCCCGGCGCAAGGTCTCCCCGATGACGTCCTCGGGCGCGACCGGGGCGCCGAAGATCAGGCTCGCCATGCGGGCCACGTCCTGACGCTGCGCCTCGAAGGTGCCGCTGGTGGCCATCGTGGCCGAGGTCCCGACGTGCTGGAGGTTCACGGCCTCGCAGGCATCCCGCGTGCGCCGCACGAGCAGGGCCACGTCGGCCCCCTGGCGGCCCCGGTAGGTGTGGAGTTCGTCCAGGACCAGGAACCGCAGGCCCTTGGCGGCCTGGATCAGCTTTTGCTCGTCCACCCGGGTGAGGATCAGCTCCAGCATCACGTAGTTCGTGAGGAGGATGTCGGGAGGATCCGCGAGGATCTGTTGCCGTACCTCGTCCTTTTCCTGACCGGTGTAGCGCCGGAAGGTCACGGGCCCCTTGCCGTCGGGATACCCGTGGCGGAGGAATTTCGTGAGTTCCTGGTCCTGGCTGTTGGCGAGGGCGTTCATGGGATAGACAATGATCGCCTTGATGCCAGGGCGGCGCTCTGCGCGGAGCACGCGGTCCACGATGGGCACAACGTAGCTGAGACTCTTCCCCGATCCGGTTCCCGTGGTGAGGACGTAGTTCCGCCCCTTCTGCGCGGCATGCACTGCGTCGAGCTGGTGCCGATGAAGGCGGAGGCCGTCCCCAGAGTCTTGTGAGGACTTCTTAATGCGGAAGATCTTCCCGCACTCGGGGTGCAGGACTCCCTGGTGAACCAGATCGTCGATCCAGGCCCCTTCAGCGAAGGCAGGGTTGAGGCCGATCCGTGGCTCTGGCCAGAGCAGGCCCTCGGCGAGATCCCGCTCAACCCGGCCACGGATACGGGCATCCCGGATCGAGATGAAGCTAGTAACGTAGGCCTCATAGTCCTCGATGAGTCGGTCCCGGAACTCGAAGACGTTCATGTAGGACCCATGTGTTCAAGAGGCTTCTAGCAGCGGGAGAGCACCCAGACCGCGGCTATCGCCGGCCTTTGCCAGAAAAAACACCGATCCTCGCGTGAGAATCGGCGCTGGTTCCATCCATGGCCCTCCTCCCGGCTCTGAGTATTCAACGATCTCCGCCAACCGAGGGTAACTGCGGGTAGCGCAAACATCTATCAAG